>NZ_CAKPTN010000065.1 GCF_934190855.1 uncultured Veillonella sp.
ATATTGCCTTTTTTAAAGATCCACGTATTTTTACTATCTTTGCACATCTCATCAATTTGTTGCAAACGATAATCCTTTAAAGCCACGTCATAGTAATCATTAACAGAATCTATGCCGATAATTTGAGTTCCTTCTGCTTCAGATAAGAGGGACATAACGAGGTTAGCCCCTACAAATCCAGCGGCTCCTGTTACAAGGATTACCGTGTTGTTTAAGTCTACATTTTTTGAAAGCATATGTACTCCTTTCATAGTTCTGTTAATTATGAGCGTCTTACTTTACCTAAAACTTTATTAACACCAGAAGCAATAATAATACGCTCAGATGGAATGATACATAAAATAGCCACATATAAAACAATGCATAACAGCATACAAGCTATCGTCCACCACACCGCATCATATAGATGTAAAATACTATACGCTATAGCTCCAACTATCGATGCAGTAATGAGATATACACTAATATTAGATAGTATGCGGAAGGCACTCATATTGACGAATAGGGCCAAGAACAACATTGCTACAGCGAGCATTTCCATTCGTACTATAGAGCGAGCATACACAAAGGTAGTGAAATCATATTGAATACAAATATAAATAACTGGTATTAAAACAACTAAATGTAACACTTGAGTCCAGAACGACAGATTTGGTAGGCCTTTAGCACGGAATATTTCAGAAATTAGATTCGCTGTAACAGTCATTATAGCTGAGCTTAACGCCCAAGAACCTAATACGATACCCGCTAATTTCCATTGAGGCCCTAGTAAAACCTGAACAACAAAATCTTGGAATACAAACAAACCTACACCTATAGGCACTAAGAATAAGGCCATATAACGTTGGAAGGTAAAAAATGTATTAGAAAAAGCTTGTTGATCATGCTGTACTCGACTTAAAGCCGCAAATAAGACCGGTGCCAAGGATGAAGTTGCCATAGCCATAACAGTCGTTACAATGGCCATAGGCAGCTTATAAATACCTAAATAGTACGCATCGAGAAATCGACTGATAATAAAGGTATCTACCCATGCAGTAAGCCAAATAGAAAATGCTTCAGCCAATGACCATGCACTATAGCTAAACATGTTCATAAAGACTCGACCACTAAAGAATAAATGAATTTGATTTCGTCTACTCTTTAATAGGGCCAAAGCAGTGAATAACTGAGCCCCTAGCATACCGGCAATCAAAGACCAGTAATCATACCCCATGAGTGCCATAGGTATAGATATCACAATAGGTGTCAAAATGGTTATAAGGCGAATATTTAATAGAAACTTGAAATTAAAGTCCCTACGATATAAAGCCATTTGTACACTGCTAAAAGCAGATAGAGGTATCATTGCCCCCATCACGGCCAACGGTATGCCTAAACCATCATTACCTACTAGCACAGCTAGTTCATCACGACCAATTATAATGGCGCCCCATAAGAGCAAAGAAAGCACTAAATTGGCAATAAAGGCCACATCTGTGGCCTCTTGCTTTTCTTGGTCACTTTCAAACTCATGCTGTACAAGAAACTTTTGAAATCCCGCATCAGCAAGCATTTCTGCAAAAGAGATAACCATCATAATTGTTGCCAATATACCAAACGCCGTCGGCGCAAGCATATGGGCCAATATTATATTTGTAAGTGGTGTTATAAGCTTTGCTAAAACCTCTGTTATGACAGACCATTTAGCAGCAGCTACGATTTTAGTATCCATTATTTTTTATTGATATTCTTAATGCCTCTTAAGAATAATTCATGATGAGCTTCACATTCTAAATAGTTTTGTATCGCTAAATAACTTGTAGGCCCCAAAAGAAGTTGCATTAACTTACGGCCAAACAAAGCATTAATAGCACGTATAATAAAGGATCTACCTAAGAATTCACGTAAATAACGTTTTACATGAATATCAGCAAAAGCTTTATAGTTTGAGATTACAAAATGAGCATCCTTAATTTCTTCACTACGTTTTTTATAACCTGCTAATGTTTCTGCCGCTTCAGTTTCTGTAGCCAAGCGCGTACCATTATCAGTTTTACGAATAGGTAACTCAGATATAACAAAGCTATCTTTCGTAGCCTCTACATTAATCAACATTGCATCTTTTACAAAGTCTTGATGGTTTACATAGAAGTCAGAATTAAAAATAAAGTTGCCTTGACCATAAATGATAGATCCGCCATTATAATCTTCTCGAGAGCCTACACAGTGATTATGCTGGCAAATAATGAGGCTAGCCCCTCTATCGACAAACTTGCGGCAGTAACGTTGTAACATTGGTGATGGATAGCGATAGAATTCCTTACCACCGTGATATAAAACAATAACATGGTCACATTGTTCTTTTAATGCTGCTACTTCATCAAAGCTATCCAATACATCAAATGGATTCGCTCCCATAGAATGACAAGTAGCCATGGTAAACTCATTCTCTGTGCATAGATAGAAGCCTATACGTACACCATCTTTTTCAAAGATAAATGGCTTCTTTGCTTCCTTCAAATTAGCACCAGCTCCAGCATGAGCGATTTCATGTTGTTTTAACAAGTTTAACGTTGTTGTTAACCCTTCCACACCTTGGTCTAAGGAGTGATTGTTAGCTAATGTTAAGAAAATTGGTTCTAACGCTTTATAGCCGTGAACGGTCTTAGATGGGGCAATCAAATTATTACCAAATTTTACAATTGGTGTTTCTGCATCGGTAAGAGGAACTTCTAGATTGAAAACATTTAAGTCAGATTGCTTAAGAATTTCATATAGCTCTTTACCTACTAATGCTTCTCCGTTCCCCGCTTCAAATAAACTTTTATTGATATCCGTAGGAACTAAATCAGCTCCGATGTACAGTTTCAAGATGTAACCACTCCCCTAATTCATAATCTTTTGACATAGGACGAAACGTTTCTAATCCAGCACCAGGGAAGAATGTTAACTCTCCAATAAATAGGCGCCCCTTTATTTCGTAAAAATCAACACGTAAGAACGGACAATCCTTACTTAGCTCAGCTGTGAGACGTTTCATCTCTTCATAAGTAGCCGGCTTCGGAAACTCCGTAGATAATGGAGGATAATGACCAAAATGAATTCCCATTGGCTCCCAATTGATATCATAGAAGTTCATACGCGTTCCAGTCTTTGAAAAACGATCTGAACAGACTACAGTTAACTTTGGTTCGCCATGGAAGGAATACATCTTATAATCCAATAAATCATCACTGCCCAATTCAGAAATATATTCTTCTGCTATAATACGACGCGGTACATTTTGATAAGCCCATTCTCTGGCAATTTTAGAATAATCACGTTTTAATGATGCACGTAACTTCGCTTTAGCCGCTTCAAAGTCAAAGGATGATTTGTCTTTACAAATTGCGATGCCCCCACTATCATGAGTTGACTTCAATACAAATTGATTTGGCAATGCATCGATATCGATATCGTCCACAGAATCCCATACAGCAAGTGTAGGAATAATATATTGCTCCCCTACACGATCAGCAATAAAGCGTTTTGCTTCATGCTTATCAACCATAATAGTTTGAATAGGATTCCGGTAATTAATTTTCAGCCATTGTAATTTTTCACTGAAGGTTTTAGGATTTTCTAAATCTAAGGGATATCCCATATATTTAGGAAATATCTTCTTCAAAAACTCTTCATCAGATAAATTATCGTAATAACCTGATTTAATAAGAACTCGAGTACGATAGTAAGGTTTTGTCAAAAAGGACATGCCAACTTTACACAATTTGCTGAGCTTCATTTTTACGTCCCTTCCGGAGCATTTGCACCTCTAAATAAAACAACATCATATAAAAATAAGTACTCTTACTTTCATAAGACACCATGCCCATATCCATTACAATTTGTGAAAGGAATAGAATGAGCACCATTACATATTCATTACTGTGGAAATTACGATAGCGAATTAAGTTATATGCCACATACAGATACATGGAATAATACGCTAGTAAACCGATAATACCAGTACCGGCTAATAGCTCAATGTAGTTATTATGAAGGTAGTAGTTCTCCTTACCATATAAGAAGAATGTATATACAGACGGATTATTGACACCAACCCCAGTAATAGGAGATTGATAGAATAAATCCCAACCAATATCTACCAATGCCATACGAATAATAGTAGATGAGTCACCACCAGTGCCAGCAAAGGCTTCCACCATGCTAGACATACGATCTAACACTTCAGCGAACATCGGCAATTGCAACACAGCAACACCTACAATGGTAAGGCCGAGTAAAGAACCAATAATTTTAGCAATAGAATTAACTACATTGGCACTACGTAAGCTTTTAAAAACAAAGAGTAGTACTGTACCTGCTACAACAAACACAAGAGCCTTACGACTGCCTGTAGCAGCTAAGATACCTAATGTTGGTAATGCAATGATATGCCACCAACGAGGGCGATCATATAACATGTAATACAAGGTCATTACAATAGCATTAGCACCTAAAAGACCTACTGTATTCGCATTCAACGCATCATTGGCAATACGTGCCGACGATGATAAGACAGTAATGAAATAATCTAAACCGTAGAAATACACAGTGTAAAAACAAACTATATAGCCTGTCCACATACCAATCTTTAATAATGTATCCACCGATTTTTTATCTTGATAACACATGTACAAGATGATGAGCATAAAGAATATCTTAACAATATCGAAACTTCGACTCATAGCCACAGACGTATCTAAGGCATTGATTGTGCTCAGATAACAGGCCCCTATAAAGAGGAGCATATAACCATGCATCCAATTGAGCCGTAGCTTAATAACGCCCTGCTCTCTTATAAGATAAAAAATGATGAGCCCAAATAAGCATACAAATAATACATAGGCACCATAGTTCGCCTCGCCAAGGGCAAAGGAAATGGTCAACGACAACACTAAAAAGATTAGAGTTATGAACCATATCATGCGGTCAGCAAGAGCCGTTATATTTAACTTCAATGGTTCCCCTCCTTATAACTCATAAAACTTCTAACCAACGTTTTGCGATTTTCCATAATGGGAATTCATCGCGTACCTTAATGGCTTCTTGTGAAAGCTTAGCAGCTAGTGCTGGATCTTTTAAGATACTACGCATAGCTTCATACATGGCCTGTGTATCACCTACAGGCACAAGAATACCATTCTCTCCACTTTTGATTACCATACGAGCACCGCCTACAGGGCAATCAGTAACGACTGCAGGCAATCCCATGCCGAGTGCTTCTAGCATAGAGTTTGAAATACCTTCAAAATCAGAGGAAGACACGAACATGGAACAAGGCGCTACTTTTTCTAAAATATTACTAGCAAAGCCCGGTAATAAAATTCGATCCTCTAAATTAAGAGATTTAATTTGAGCTCGTAATTCATCTTCTAAAACACCTTGACCATAGATGACAAGTTTATACTCTGGAAACTCATCTGCTAACATGCTAAAAGCATTGATCATCATAGGTAAGTTTTTTTGAGGATGCAATCGACAGGCTGTAACAATTGTCTTTTCTCGCTCTCCCTCAATTGGCGGTGGCAATTTACCATTAATAGGATTTGGAATGATAACACCACGTTTTTGAACCGATTCTGGGAAATACGAACGAGCGTCTTCCGTTTGGAATACTAGTGCATCAGCAAATCGAAAGGCAAAATTACGCAATGCTTGTTGATGCCAACCAATTGGTACTTTGCGCGGATTATTGCGCTCAGAAAAAACGATGCGATTGTTTACGAACCAAGAACTAATAGCCAAGATAAAACTGGATGCAGACAAGAACGATAAGCATGTCGCATTGGGTCTAGTCTTTAAGATCTTGATTAGTTCTTTTATTTCTTGCATAAAACGAATGACTTTATTGGAGCTAGTAGTATGAATTTGGATTTGTTCAACCCCTTCCTCTAAAGCATATTCGTTACCATATCGATTAGGGCTTGTTTGGATAACCGTAATATGGTGACCATCATGTACCCATTGACGAGCTAACTCTGTTAAAATTCGTTCAGCCCCATCATTGCCAAGGGAGATAGTGACAATAATTATTTCCTTTTTCATAAGCCTTCCTCTTGGATATATTCTGCTAGTCTTACATAGGCTTGTGCCATTGATACCTTAGGCTGCCAACCTAAGGATTTTAACTTCTTAGAACTTAAGAACATGTGAACTGTTGGAGCATACCCGAGACCTTGCACATCTTCCGGAATATCAAAGATAACCTTACTCTTATCATTGCTTACATGAGTCGCTACCAAATGAGCGATACTAGCAATAGAACGAGTTTCTTCATCATGACATATATTGTATGCTTCTCCCGCTTCCCCCAATTTCATAAGGGTTAAGATACCTGTTAAAGCATCTGTAATATAGCAGTAATTAGACATGGAATCGCCCTTTGTATGAAGAACAATATCTTCATGCTTGAGAGCACTCTTAGTAAACTGCATGAACACGCGGTTATCAGAAACAGGAACACCTGGCCCAAAGGTTTGAGCTAGTCGAGCTATAACAGCAGGAACGCCATACTCCACTGCATAAGACTTGCAATAACATTCGCAGAGTCGTTTACTTTCAGAATAGGAACTACGTACGTTTAAGTGATCAAGATAACCTAACCGTTCCTCAGTCATCACTTGACCTGATTCATAAGGAACGCCATATTGTTCCATACTGGATAGGTAAACAAGTTTCTTTACCTTTTTATGACGACTTAGCTCAAGCATAGCCTCTGTACCATGAATTGAAGCACGAATTGTTTCTACTGGATGTTCTACAAAAAATTTAGATTGTGTTGGTGCCGCACCATGTAAGATATAGTCACATGGCGTATCGATAGAGTCTAATGAGCCATCAATAATAGTAAATGATTCATTATCTAAATACTCACCAAAAATAGTTTGTGCTTTATCATGGCTACGTACATGACCAAGCACTTTTAAATCCAAGCCATAAGCTTCATTAGCAAGTATGAGTAGTTTAATAAACATAGAGCCAATAAGCCCTGTTGCACCCGTTACAAGAACGCGTTGATGACGGAGGAAATCAAAGTACTTTTCTTCATGTACTAAAGCCGTTAACTCACGTTGGATCACGGAATTACTCATCTTCTAATCCTCCTAGTTCACGGTTTTTAATAATCCCCGTAAACATATAATAATCAGATGGTGTTGTAATTTTTATATTTTCAGTTTCCCCTAGTACAGGGTATAAAGTGTAACCATAATGCATCATCATCGATGCAGAATCAATGAAATCATGGATTCCATCGTCTTTTGCTCGATTATGAACAGATAAAATATCATCTAATCTAAAGCTCTGTGGAGCCTTAGCCATCAGACATTCATTGCGATTCAAAATACGATTAATGGAACCATCTTGTGTAACCATAATCGTTTCGATAGCTGGAGTAACCGTAATAGCAGAACCTTTAGATTCAACAGATTCAATATTTCGTTCAATAGTGGCACTATCTACAAGGGGACGAACGCCATCATGAATTAAAACCGTCACATCTTCATCTGGGAATAGACGCTTAGCCTCAACTAACCCATTATATTGGGAGCCAAGAGCGCTTTCACCGCCGGGTACAATGGACAAAACCTTTTGTAAATTTGCCTTTTCAATAAGTTGTTTTGTATGATCAATCCATTCGGCTTTGCAAGCTAGAACAATACCATCAATAGCCTCTGTTTGTTCAAAAACATCTAAGGTTTGAATTAAAATAGGTCTACCGTTCCATTCTAAAAATTGTTTCGGCGTCTTGCTGTTCTTCATACGAGCGCCTACGCCACCCGCAAAGATTACTGCTATTCGTTTCATAGGCCCTCCTTATGGTTGAGCTTTATTTTGGGCATAATGAATGCCTCTATATTTTTTGTAAGGCGCATGCAAATCAGCAAAGGCGGCATCGTGTTTTGCTACACGTTGCTCAACAGGTGGTAATTGCATATAATCGCCCCAAATGAGACGTAAATATCTCTCATACCCTTTCATAACAGGTATTTGATGTCCTTCAAAGTCTTTATAAACGACAGAAGCAAAATCCTCTTGAGGATGTCTAAGCTTCATGCCCTTTAAGCTACCGATTAACTCAGTACATTCCTTACTTGTGTTGAAATCATATTTAGTCATTTGCTTTTCCGCAAAACGCCAAATATGATAGCGCACGGACTGACTAGAAAAGACCTTATAAATACAGCCTGCTAAGGCACGATACATAGGTCCCTTATTATCCGGCAACCGTTGTGCATTAAAGAGTGCAAAGGTCATGGCCCACATTAATTGTAAAGCACGGCTGATTTTACCAGGTGCACAGCCATCAATAGGCATAATCTCTAAAGCCAAACCATGACAAATATCTTCGTGCATACTGTGACGATTAATAAACGTCGTGTTGTTATCACGAATAGAAGCACCTGCATCGTGATAAATATGGTGCCGATCCGTACGACAATAGGTGTAACGTTCTGTATCAGCATATTTGGGCCACAACTCTGCTAGCTTTTCATAGTCAGGACGAGGCATGAAGAGATCTAAGTCATCATCCCAAGGGATAAAACCATTATGACGTATAGCCCCAATGAGACCACCGCCACAAAGATAAAAGCGCAAATTATGTTTGTCGCAGAACTCTTTAAAGTACAGCAACATAGTAAGCTCTTTCTCTTGTATTTCCTTTGTCATAGATGTACTCATAGGGACCTCGCTTAACGTAATACAGCTAATACTGTATCAATCATCGTTTTTATATCTTGTAAAAAAGAAAATTCCTTAATACTCTTCAAATTCCAAGCCATCTTGCCTGGTAATACCTCATTAATGTAAACTTCATCTACATTTTGAGCATTTTGTAAAAGCTGATCTTCATCCTTATAGGCAATACTAGCT
>NZ_CAKPTN010000066.1 GCF_934190855.1 uncultured Veillonella sp.
ATTTAAGAGGAACGTCTTAAATGTAAGGGGATAAAGAAGACCGATTACCTTCCTTTTAAAGAATTGTAATCGGTCTTTTGTCTTGTAGGTATTGATACTATATCGGATAAAGCGTATGGCAGTTATCGTATTAGAATTTTAATGTTTTAATTCTTTCAACAGCGCGAATTGTGTTTTCACGGCTACCGAAAGCTGTTAAACGAAGGTAACCTTCACCGTGAGGACCAAAGCCAGAGCCTGGTGTAGATACGATTTGAACCTGTTCGAGCAAGATGTCGAACAATTCCCAACTAGTCATGTTGCCAGGAGTTTTAAGCCAAATGTATGGAGCATCAACACCACCATATCCAGTAAGGCCGATAGATTCTAGACCTTCTTTGATGATCCGAGCATTTTCTTTGTAGTACGCAATATTAGCTTGTGTTTGCTCGCGACCTTCTTTAGTGTAAACTGCTTCAGCACCACGTTGGATAATATAAGGAACACCATTGAATTTAGTACATTGACGGCGGTTCCACATAGGATTGAGGGCTTGGCGTTCACCAGATTTAGTTTTTCCGGTCACTTCTTTAGGTACAACTACATAAGCACAACGTGTACCTGTGAAGCCCGCTGTTTTAGAGAAAGAACGGAACTCGATAGCTACTTCGCGAGCACCTTCAATTTCGTAGATAGATTTTACAGTGTCTTCTGTGCTGATGAAAGCTTCGTAAGCAGAGTCAAACATCAAAATGGCATCATTATCTTTACACCATTTTACCCACTCTGCAAGACGAGCACGGCTCAATACCGTACCAGTTGGGTTGTTAGGGGAGCAAAGATATACGATATCTACTCTTTCAGCAGGGAATTCCGGAGAGAAATTATTTTCTGCATAAGTAGGGAGGTATACAACCTTTTGGAAGATGCCGTCTACAGCTTCGCCAGTACGACCGCCCATGACATTGGAGTCTAAATATACTGGATATACTGGATCTGTAATAGCGATGATATTATCTTCGCTGAATAACTCTTGGATGTTGCCAACGTCAGATTTCGCGCCGTCAGATACGAATACTTCGTCAATTGCAATATCTACACCTAATGGTTTGTAATCGCCATCGACAATTGCTTGGCGTAAGAAGTCATAACCTTGCTCAGGGCCGTAACCGCGGAATGTTTCTGCTTTGCCCATCTCTTGAACCGCTTTGCTCATTGCGTCGATAATTGCGGGAACAAGTGGTAATGTAACATCGCCAATACCAAGACGAATAATATCTGCATCTGGATGTGCGGCTTGGTACTCATTTACCTTTTTTGCAATATTAGCAAATAAATAAGAACCTTGTAGATTTAAGTAATTTTCATTGATATTAGCCATGATGATTCCTTTCTAAATGTAACTCTCTTTACTATAGTAAAGGATAAAAAGAATTTACGCAATAACTTTCTATAGAATGTTGAAATTATTTTGAGTCATGTTATTTATAATAGATTTTTTATCAATTAAAATATGATGGGGAATTTATTACGCGTCATTTGAATTATAGTAAAAGTATAAGATAGTATAATTTATTTACTTTAAATAGTGACTTCATCATTTACTCATAAAGTAGTCGTTGATATAATGAATTTAAAGTAAAATATAATAGACCTTTCTAAATGATGGGGTTAATTCTAATGACTATGTGTAGTAGCGTCAATTGTTATTATGGGGGGAGATTTATAATGTTGAACTGTAAAGAGGCATACAAATTAATTTGTGAAGCTATTGATCGAAAAGATAAATTTCATGAGTTTGAAACTATTTTTTGTCAGAATAAGACTGATATAAAGAACGATACTGTAAAAACAAAAAAAGTTAAGCAAGACGATAACTATATTGAAGTAAAAAGATTTGCAGCAAACTTTTATAAGGCGCCTATTGTAAATTATAAAGGCTATGTAAAGGGAAAGGGGCAAGCGGATAAGAATCGCTATAGTGAAGTTATTTCAAGTACTCTTTTATCAGAAAATCTTTTAAAGGGGTGGAAAGAATTAGAGCCAGTACGAACGAATCATTTTGATACAGATCATACTCCTTCTGAAGAAGTGGATATGAAAAAGCTTCAAAGCACAAATCGAAAAGAGGAAATCTTAGCGAAGCTATTATTTTATCAAGGTAATATTGATGGTCTAGGATATCTCTTTGATTATCAAACACCACTAAAAGCTACAAAAAATGACTCGTATGGAAAAATAGATTTATTAGGCTATAATGCAGATGATAAATGTTATTCTGTCATTGAATTAAAATATCGTCCGTCTGGTAGTGAGGAAACTTTATTACGATGCGTTTTAGAAGCTTATACATATTATAGGCTGCTAGATATAAAACAGATTAATTCTGCGAAGGGGCATGAGGGTATACAGCAGCTAAAGAAATTACCTGGATATAAACATACGAATGAAACAGAGTTAGTCGTTTTATTTGATGAAAGATCTTGTGCCAAAGAGGACGGTGGAACAGAGACCAATTTGATGCTTCGTATTGATCCGGATAAACCTAATACTCCTAGTTATCCATCCAAAACTGTTGTGTCACAACAGTATAAAGAGTGTAAAGAATTGAAGGACCTTAGTAAACGCAATCAATTACGATCTTTATGCGAAAATATTTTGAAACAAGAGCCTGAATTAAAACAAATCCGTTTTGTTGTATTACAAGCTCAAAAAGTAAGTAAAGCACCTTATAAAAATAAAGTAGATAATTGGTCAGAAAATTTGGATCGTTTATATCGAGCAGAAACATTGCTTACCATTTCTAAGTAAAGGTTGAATATGAATATTGTTGTTCATCGTGGCACACATCAGATTGGTGGTAGTGCTATAGAAATTAGTACAGCATCTACTCGCATTATGTTAGATTTTGGTAATGAATTAAGTTTAGATGAAAAGTACACACCTATAAATCTGGATATAGACGGCGTTACAAAAGGAAAGCCGGATTGTGACGGTATTGTGATTTCTCATTATCATATGGATCACTTAGGCCAACTAACCTCTGCACTATCAGAAATTCCATTATATATGGGTGAATTAAGTAAGGAAATCGCGCTAATAGGTGCTGAGTATCAAGATAGAGATTTATACTTGCGCTTATTAGGTGCTAATACATTTCGGGGCGGAGATGTCTTTTCTATTGGTGATATACGTATTAGACCTTTAGTTATCGATCATAGTGCTGCGGATAGTTATATGTTTGTCATTGAAGCAGAAGGTAAACGTGTCTTATATACCGGTGATTTCCGGATGCATGGGCTCCGTCAACATGTATTAGAGAAGTTAGTTAAGACGTATATAGGTGAGGTTGATGTATTAATTGCAGAGGGCACCTTATTGTCTAGAGACGCAGATGATTGTATATCTGAAGTGGCTGTATTAGATGATATTTCTTCATATATTCAAGATGGAAAATATGTTTTTATTATGTGTTCATCTACGAATATTGACCGTATTATGGGAATTTGGCAGAATATGCCAACTGATAAAGTACTCATTTGTGATGCTTATCAGAAAAGAATATTAGATACTGTGATTAATAATGTATATTATGAAAGTTCTTTGTATCGTAGACATGATAGTCCACTAGTTCTTGATATAGGAAAGTATCCTAAATATTATATGGATAATGGTTTTGTATCCTTAGTAAGAGGGACAGAAAATTTTATTTCTAAAATTAAAGAGTTCCCTAAAGATGATGTACGTATTATATATTCCATGTGGACAGGATATATAGAGGAGAATCTAGTATTAAAAGATTTACTAGATACGTACCCATCTTATATATGTCATGCAAGTGGTCATGTCTCAAAGGATGATTTAGTTCAGTTCATAGAAATGGTTGATCCTGATATTGTTATTCCAGTTCATACTGATATCCCTGAAAAACTAGAGAGAATACTGCCTAATAGAAATGTTTATGTCGTTAATGATAAAGAGCCATTTATCATATAATGCCTTTAAGAAATTCTATTTATGTTGTATAATAAATAAAAAGAGAGCCATCAACGTGTGGTAGCGTTAGGCTTATCTTATAAATACTTTTTAAGGATTGCCTAGCGTGCGAGTATTTTGAATACTCTGTTGCGTTAGGCTTTTGTCTTTACACTATTTGAATAGTGCAAAGAGTGATATTGCTATGGAAATTACAAAAAGAATTAAATAGTACTTTTCGAATTTGCTCATAGTATCACCACCTTTCGGTGATGGGCCTAACTCACGTGATGACTCTTAGTATTAGTATAGCAATGCAACTTTAAGAAATATAGAATTGACATTTGGTTATAGACCAATTTTTGCGTAGTATTTTACTACGTTTTTTTATTGCGATTATATTAGAAATTTATATATCCTTATGCATATTTTTGATATAATGAATATATATTAAGAATAGTGCGGTTTATATGAAGGTTCATTATAGTTCGATATGGAAGTGGTGACTGTATGCATACGGTTAGCAATAAAAGTTGGCTTTTTATTTCTATATTAAGTGCTTTGATGGCGTTTACGTCGTTGTCGACGGACATTTATTTGCCCGCCATGCCTGCCATGGGGCGCGATCTAAATGGTGATGCGGAGCTTACGATTACGGGGTTCTTGATTGGGTTTTCCTTGGCTCAGCTCTTTTGGGGCGCCGTCAGCGACAAGATTGGTCGGAAGAAGCCTCTCATAATGGGGCTAGTTTTATTTATTATTGGTTCTGTAGGTTGTGCGTTGAGTACTTCTATGATTGAGCTATTAGCATGGCGTGTATTCCAAGCTTTTGGGGCTTGTGTGGGGCCTATGTTATCGCGAGCTATTATCCGCGATCTATATGGACGGACTGAAGCGGCAAAGATGTTATCTACACTGGCTATTGTAATGGCTATAGCACCCATAGCGGGGCCTCTGTTTGCTGGTCATTTGCTTGTGTGGTATACGTGGCACGCTATATTTTGGCTGTTGGTTGTTATAGGTGTGTTCATGTTATTAGCCGTCCTATTGTTGCCGGAAACACATCCTAAGGAAAAGCGTAGCCGAAAGTCCATGAGTCATACTTACATCAACTACTGGATCTTGTTGCGCAATAAAGAGTTTATGAAGTACACCCTTTGTGTAAGCTCATTCTATATTGCTATCTATGCTTTTTTAACTGGGTCACCGTATGTATATATCGATGTATTTGGAGTGCCTACAGAGTATTTTGGTTATCTGTTCTCTTTGAATATCATTGGTGTTATGCTTATGAGTGCCATTAATCGTCGTATTGTAAGTGCTATTCGCCTAGATAAGTTGTTGCGCTATGCGACCATGTTTGCAGCTATCTGTGTAACGATCGTAATGATTTTAATGTTTATGGGCGAACACTCTTTATGGCTTATCGTAATCGGCAGTTTCTTATTCTTCTCTATGAATGGTATCATTGCAGCGGTTACCAATGCGTTGGCTTTAGAACGAGCTGGCAAGATGGCTGGCTCTGGTGCGGCTTTGCTAGGGGCTATGCAATATGGTAGTGGTATTATTTCATCTTTGGTGTTAACATTTTTACCAAATGATTCGGCATTTCCTATGATGTCTGTTATTGCCATCTTTGTTATTATTTGTGCTATTCTAGCATTCCCTAAAGATAAACGATATGATCATTAATAATTGTGAAAGCAAGAACTCAAAATGGGTTCTTGCTTTCATCGTTTGTTTAGGTTATAATAGTAAGGCTTATTGATGGTAAGCACTTCCTACCCCTATGTGTCGATAGGGGCATTAGTCCGAAAGAGGAGGTGATTTTGTATGAACAAATACGAAGTCATGTTTATTGTGAAACCAGCTGAAGAAGAAGCAACTAACGCTGTTATTGAAAAAGTAGAAGCTTTAATTGCTCGTGTAGGCGGCACAGTAGAAAAGGTAGATCGTTGGGGCAAGCGTCGTCTTGCTTACGCTGTGAAGAAATTCACTGACGGTTTCTATGTATTGATCAACTTTGAAGCAGCACCTGCTGAAATCAAAGAAATCGATCGTGTATTGAAAATCAACGATGAAGTCCTAAGACATCTAATTGTAAAACACGAAGCATAATTAAAGCCTGGAGGAAAACATGAACTCTGTACAAATTCTAGGTAATTTAGCTCGTGATCCTGAAGTACGTTACACTAAAACAGGTCGTGCTGTAGCAACTTTCACAGTAGCTGCAACAAATACCTACGTTGACTCTGCAACAAATGAAACGAAAGAACAAACTGCTTTCATCAACTGCGTTGCATGGGGCAAACTTGGTGAAGCGGCAGGCAATCTTCGTAAAGGCAGTCGTTGCTTTGTAGAAGGTCGTTTGCAAACTCGTTCTTACGAGACTCAGGACGGTCAAAAACGGTACGTTACTGAAGTAGTAGCGAACTTTGTGGGCCAATCCCTTGATATGAATACTAATTCTTTCGAAGGTGGGTCCAATTTTGATAGTTTCAGTACAGGCGGCGATGACGAAAACATCCCGTTCTAGTGTCAGGGACTCCTACTAATTCGAAAAGGAGGATTCGCAATGAGAAGAGATAGAGGCAGAAAGCCAAGAAGAAAAGTATGCGTTTTCTGTGCAGACCATATCGATCAAATCGACTATAAAGATGTTGCTAAACTTCGTCGTTTCACGACTGAACGCGGCAAAATCTTACCTCGTCGTATTTCCGGTACTTGCGCAAAACATCAACGCAAATTGACTACATCTATCAAACGTGCACGTGCAATCGCTTTATTGCCATTCACTGCTGAATAATTGATGAATCAAGGCGGTACAACCATTTGGTTGTACCGCCTTTTTGCGTTTTTTAGCTAGTATGTATTCCGCTTTAGTGTAATTGTTACTAGAGACTTATTCGCTATTACTTATACTGCAGTCTATAGTGTGATGATTATCATATCTCTATGAGTTGATTGCATAATACTCTTTAACTTTTTATTGGCTAGTATCAATTAGCGTAGTTTCTGACCGTAATAAATATTCAATTAAATAGATATAAGAATTATATCTTTAAAATTTATAATAATACCTTTGAAAATAGAATTTATATGACTAATCTGTATAAACAAATTAATCAAACTTATGCATATCATCAGCAAAACTTATGTTTTTTATACTATAATGTGGGTATATGCATAGTACTGTAAAGTTCAGTGAAAGGTGGTAAGTACATGGGATTTTTGAAAAAGGATATATCCCGTCGCCAGTTTATTGGTGGTGCTTTAGCTTTAGCAGCCGCATCAGCGGTGCCGTCGTTTATACGGGGCGCCTACAAGCCAACACAGTCTGATTCATTGCAAGTGTGGACTTGTGGCGGTTTGTCGGAAGCGTTTCTTGATTTAAACCAAGTCTATACGATGCATACAGGGCACAACATTCAGTATACTGGTGCCTTTGCAGGGGCCATTGGTAAATCCTTGTTGGCTGAAAAGAGTCGTACAGAAGTCTTTGGGGCTCGTGGTTTGGATCTAGCGAAGAATATGCGCAAAAAGGGCGTAAGTATTGCTTTTGAACCATTATGTTTTACAGATTATGTCATCGTTACTCCTAAGGGGAATCCCGCAGGGATTCGGGATCTAAAGGATATGGCAGAGCCCGGTGTACGCGTTATGTTGCCATTAGGCGCATCTCCACCAGGCAGTGCATCTGTAAAAGGTATTATGAAACTATCTGGTTTGACCGATGGTATCATGAAAAACTTAATGGCTGAAAATGCTTGTGTCATTTCTATGATGTGCGACCTCGTAGAAGGTAAAGCGGATGTATCTATCATTGAAAAACGTCTTACCACACATGATCGGTTCAAGGATCGTATAGAGTACTTCTCTATACCTGCACAATTTGTGCCACCTGCACCGCTCACTTTCACTATTAATACAATGAAATATGTACAAGATCGCGCACTAGCTGCCGATTATATTGAATTTACACGGTCTCAAGAAGGACAACAAATCTTAGAAAATCACGGATTTACATCCGTTCATAGTGCGAGAGGTCTCGATTTGATAGAAAGGTTTGGTGTAAAAGATGTGTAATCAATGTCCATCGTCTACAACCTGTGGAACTCAAGTTAGTTCTGGTGTATCTGGGAAGCAAGCCCCTAAAAATTTAACGCTTTGGCGTCGTATCGTACAGTTTATCTTTCTTTTTATTATGGGGAAATGGGTATATTATGGTATATTCCGATGCCCTTATATCGTGCCATTTGTAAACTGTGAAAGCTGTTCCATGATTACCTGCTGGGGTCGTATTACAACGTACTTCTATGCGTGGTGGATTATCTTGCCGATTATGGTCGTATTCTTTGGCCGTGCTTTCTGTAGTTGGTTCTGTCCAAGTGGTTGGGTTAACCAAATGCTAGGCAAAATATCTATGGGACCACTAAGAAATCGTAAAAATTATATGCGTTTCCTTCAACTCGGCATGGTAGCAACTATAATTTTAGGGCTCGTAGTATATTTCAAATTTGGTAATCCTCGCATTATGATTCCAATTCGGACGAGCGATGAATATTTTAATGCTGTCATTTTATCTATGCAGTTCTCCGAATGGTATTGGGCGGCTCGTACTATAACGGTCGTTTCTATTATTGCTGGTTCCCTTATCATTGCCAATGCTTGGTGCCGTTTTGTATGTCCTTTCGGGGGCGTTATGGAGTTACTTCGCAAAATTTCTATTTTTAGAATTTTCAAAACCAATGATTGCGATAACTGTGATGCGTGCTTGCGCGTATGTGAAATGGGAACACGACCAAATGAAATGAATTGCACCAACTGTGGTGATTGCTTACATGTATGC
>NZ_CAKPTN010000067.1 GCF_934190855.1 uncultured Veillonella sp.
GGTGTACCTAAGATTACTTGAGGACGGCGACCTAGTTGCTGTAATTGGGCTTCAATAGTTTTACCGCCGATAAGAGGAAGGATATCTACGTTTAAAATAGAGCCTATTTCTTTCGCTTCGTCTGCGATTTGCTTAATAAGTTCTCGTGTAGGTGCAATGATAAGCACTTGTTCTTGATGAACATCTGTATGTACACGTTGAAGAATAGGCAATAAGAAGGCAAGAGTTTTGCCTGTGCCTGTCTGAGCTTTTGCTATGACATCATTCCCTTTAAATACTACAGGAATGGATTGTTCTTGGATTGGCGTGGGCTCCTTGATACCTTGTTTTTGTAGGGCTTGGATAAGTTCGTCGCAAACGCCTAAAGTTTTAAAAGATTTCATGGATCGTCCTTTCTATAATACATATTATATTAATTATACCTTATGCACATAGTAGGGGCAAATAAATTGAACGTTAAGTATAAACCTTATTATTAACGGAGAAACTATAGATAACTCAAAAATATAATAGCTGAGAAATTGTGAAATTATAAAGTTATAAGAACATAACTAGTTGATAATAGATTGAAAAATAACGATATAAATAGGTTTTGTGAGAATGGGAAACGTTAAAATATAAATGTTTAAATTGAATTTACCGATATAAATGAGAATGATTAGATTATCAGTAATGATAATCTTAGTAATATTTCTTAATTTATGTTCGGGCTATAAATTAAAGAGAAAATAGATAAATGCTATACCCTATAAGGTTTACTCTGGATGATAATAATAAAATTTTCATATTAAATATGAGAAAATAATATATACATGAGATAAAAAATAACCATAAAATTGATAATAATTGTTGAAATTAACGGTTGATTTGATATAATAACTTAAGATATTAATACGCATTCTTATTTGGTGTGGTTAATATGAGGTTGTTAGGTACAAAATATAAATAGGAGGTGTAGTATGGCTATCAAAAAGTTGAAAGACATGAAACCAGGTGAGTCTGGTCTTATTGTTACGCTACATGGCAGTGGCAATGTTAAACATCGTCTGATTGACATGGGCCTTGTTAAAGGTACAAAAATTCATGTTATGAAGTTTGCCCCTTTGGGTGATCCAGTAGAAATTAAAGTTAAAAACTTTGAATTAGCACTTCGTACAAGTGAAGCTGGTATGATTGATGTAGATGTACAATAGGAGGTCCACATGGCAGAGAAAGGGCAAATTCGCATTGCCTTAGCAGGTAACCCTAACTGTGGTAAAACTACAATGTTTAACAATATCACAGGGGCGAAGCAACACGTTGGTAACTATGCCGGCGTTACAGTAGAAAAGAAAGAAGGCCATACTAATTTTAATGGTCAAGAATTATTGTTTATTGACTTACCAGGTACATATAGCTTAACAGCTCGTTCCTTGGATGAGTTGGTAGCTCGTAACGTTATCGTAAACGATAATCCAGATGTAATCGTAAACGTTCTTGATGCATCTAACTTGGAACGTAACTTGTATTTAGCGGCACAATTGTTGGAACTTGAAAAGCCAATGGTTATTGCTCTAAACATGTCTGACGTTGCTGAAGAAATGGGCATCAAATACGACCTTAAGAAAATGGCTGAACTAACAGGTGCTACAATCGTTAGTACAGTAGGTCGTACAAATATTGGTACAAAAGAGTTGTTAGAAGCTACAATTAGCGTAGCTGCTTCTCAAAAAGCGCCTGGTGTAACAGTTGATTATGGTGATTTACTAGAAGGTAAAATTGCTGAACTTGTTACAGCACTTGAACAATCTGGTACAGTAACATATCCACTACGTTGGATTGCCATTAAATTATTGGAAAACGATCCAGATGTGGTAGAAAAAGTAAAAGGCTTTGCGAATACAGATGCAGTTCTACAAAAGGCAGCTGCTATCCGCGAAGAAATCAAAGATCAAGTTGATCTTGATATAGTATTCCAAGAGTATCGCCATCGCTATGCTGTTGAAGTATATAACCAATCCTTAACACAAGCTCCAGCACAATTGGAAACACGCTCCGATCGTTATGATAAAATCTTAACGCATCGCATTTGGGGTTTACCAATCTTTATGCTTGTAATGTACCTATTGTTTGCATTCGTAAACATCGTAGGTGGTATTCCTCAAGGTTGGATTGAAGATGGCTTTGCTTCATTGCAAGCTCTTGCAGTTCAAAATATTCCTGAAGGTCAATTACAGTCCCTCATATCTGACGGTATTATCGCCGGTGTAGGTGCCGTACTTTCCTTCTTACCATTGATTCTATTGCTATTCCTTGGTATTTCCTTCTTGGAAGATACTGGTTACATGGCACGTGCAGCCTTCGTTATCGACCGCGTAATGCGCGCTTGTGGTTTGCATGGTAAATCCTTTATTCCTTTATTATTAGGTTTCGGTTGTTCTGTACCATCCGTAATGGGTGCTCGTATCCTTGATAACTATAAGGATCGAATGGTTACTATTTTGATTACACCATTCATGAGTTGTTCAGCTCGTTTACCAGTATATATCTTGTTTGCAAATGCGTTCTTCCCAAATGGTTGGGATAGTACATTAGTTGTATTCTCTGTATACTTCTTGGGGATCATCTTCGGTATTATTTTTGCGAAAATCTTCCGCAAATTTATTTTCTCTGGTGAGGCTGAACCATTTGTAATGGAATTACCTCCTTATCACTTGCCTACATTGAAAGCTACTTGGTTACATATGTACGAACGTGCTAAATTGTACATCATCAAAGCCGGTACTTTCATCATGGCAGCATCTATTTTGATTTGGTTTATTACTGCATACCCTATGGACGTAGAATACTCCAAAGATTACGATGCAATGAAAGAACAAGTTGCTCAAGAGTATGAAGTAAAAGATGCTGCTACATTAGCTCAATTTGGTATCACTACAGATGATCAAAAAGAAGCTGTTGATAAAATTGTAGAAGATATGAAATCCACTGTAAAAGATGCTGAAGATGCTGCTGAAGAAGCAGGTGAAGATGCTCCTGAAGTGGCAGTGGAAGAAGACTCTGAAGCACCTGAATTGTTTAACGATATTAAAGCTGAAAATAAGGACTTGTTCCCTGCAGCATGGGCAATGTATAAAAACAGTGCGAACTTAGATGCTGAAAATGACAAACTTGATAAAGAACAAGCTTCTGAAAAAATTGAACAATCCTATGCAGCATCCTTTGGTAAAGCCATCAACCCAGTACTTGAACCATTGGGCTTCGACTGGAAAATGGGCTTATCTCTCGTAGCTGGTTTAGCGGCTAAAGAGGTAGTAGTTTCTACATTGGGTACAATATATGCAGTAGGTGGTGATGATGAGCATCCAGCTCCATTGACTGATTACTTACAAAATGATCCTCATTTCACACCGTTAATCGGTTTAACAATGATGCTGTTCATCTTAATCTATCCTCCATGTTTGGCAACATTAGCAGTTATCAAACGTGAAACTGGCTCTTGGAAATGGGTTTTATTCATGTTCTTCTATGAAAACACATTTGCTTGGATTGCATGTTTCATCTTCTACAATGTAGGACGTGCATTAGGTTTCTAACCTAGAGTTGCTAAATAGTATGATTTAGCCACTTTTAGGTGCATGAAATAAACTGCATTGAATAATTGCGATTTAGTTATAGTTAATTTAAAAAAAATACTTGCTAATTATCAATATTCGTGGTTAAATGATAATGAGAAAAGGGAAATATCCTTTAGATATTGCTTTTATCTTGTTTATCACTAAGACAGATATTGTGATTTAGTTGATATTGAGAAAGAGGCATAATAATGGATAATCTTGTTATAGGACTCATAGTTGTTCTAGCTTTGGCTTATATTGGTTTCAAAATGTTTAAACAAGTAGGCGGTAAAGGTGGCTGCGGCTGTGGTAGCGGTGGCTCTGACTCTGACTCTGGTAAATCATCTGGTTGCGGTGGAAACTGTAGTTGTGATGGTTCCAATAAAGCGTTAGGCATTAAACGAGCTGATAAGTAATCAGAACAACACTCAAGTTATTGGAAGAGAAGAGGAGTCTCTATAATGGCTCCTCTTTTCATATATAGTAATTAAATTTTTATCATATTTAGTAGAAAGGAATATTATCATGTTCAACATCGATCAAAAAAATCTTAAAAACGCTAACTTATTCGCAGCAGGTCTTGCATTGGGTACTGTAGGTCTTAAAGTTTTAACTTCTAAAGACGCTAAAAAAGTATATGCTGGTATCGTAGCAGCTGGCCTTCGCGCTAAAGAAACTGTATTAGAAACAGCTGAAAAAGTACAAGCATCCGCATCTGACGTATTGGCAGAAGCTCAAGAAATCAACGAAGCACGCAACGAAGAAATCTTTGAAGAAAACAAATAATTAGAGGATTGCACATATGTTACAATTTTCTGTAGTAAAAAAACTCAGAAATCGCTTGCATGTTAAGGTTACAGGTCATCATTTTACAGAAGCTGAAGCAGCTTATGTAGAGGATACATTACTTCTTAACGATGCAATTGTAGATGTAACCTTCTACACTCGCAGCAGTCAAGTTGCCATTAAACATACTGGTGATGTTGACGCTGTGCGTGAAGCAGTGCTAGGTCTACGCGATTTAGACTTGTCTGAAGCACCTGCTTTGAACGAATATTCTCCACGCTTGGTAAATAAAAAATACCGTGAAATGATGATCAACCGCACTGCAGTTTACTTAGGTAAAAAAGCAGTGTTGCCTGCACCAATTGCAGCTGCATGGGCATGGTTTGATGGTATTAAATTTATCGGCAAAGCCATTAAAACATTGTGGCAACGTAAGTTAACTGTAGAAGTACTTGATGGTGTAGCTATTGGTGCTGCATTACTTCAAAAAGATTACCCTACAGCTGGCGCTGTTATGTACCTATTAGGTATTGGCGATATCTTAGAAGAATGGACTCACCGTAAATCTGTATTAAATCTTGCTCAAAGCATGTCTTTGAATGTAGATAAGGTATGGGTTTTGGTTGACGACATTGAAGTGAGCAAGCCAGTTAACGAAGTTGTAGCAGGGGATCAAATTATCATTCGCCAAGGCGAAGTAATTCCATTGGATGGTGTCGTTATCGATGGGGTTGTTCTTGTTAATGAAAGCTCCATGACTGGTGAACCAGAAGCGGTTCGTCGTGATAAAGAAAGCTCTGTATATGCTGGTACTGTTGTTGAAGACGGTAAAGCTATTGTAGAAGTACGGAGCACATCCAAAACTTCTCGTTACGAAAAAATCGTTAACCTTATTGAAGAGTCTGAACAAATGAAATCCGGTATGGAACAACAAGCATACCGTATGGCAGATAAATTAGTTCCTATTAGCTTTATTGGTGCTGGTTTAACATACTTGTTAACTCGCAATGTGATGAAAGCATTGTCTTTCGTAATGGTTGACTTCTCTTGTGCTCTTAAATTATCTATTCCATTAGCAGTACTTTCCGCTATGCAAGAAGCATCTAAACGCGGTATCACTGTTAAAGGTGGTAAATTCTTAGAACAAATTGCACAAGCAGATATGATTGTATTCGACAAAACAGGTACACTCACAAAAGCAGAACCTGAATTTGAACAAATCATTCCGTTTAACGGTCACGATGCAGATGAAATGTTAAAATTAGCTGCATGTATTGAGGAACATTTCCCTCATTCCATGGCAAAAGCAATTGTACGCGCTGCGAAGGATCATTCCTTGCCTCATAAGGAAATGCACTCTGACGTAGAATACGTTGTAGCTCATGGTATTGCATCTAAAGTTGGTCGCTACCGTGTACGCATTGGTAGTGCTCACTATATCTTTGATGATGAAAAAACAAAGATTCCTGCAGATGAACAAGAAAAGTTCAATAATTTACCAAATTCTTCCTCTCATATTTACCTCGCTATTGGGGGTACACTAGCAGCGGTTATTTGTATTAAAGACCCTGTTCGTGAGGAAGCAAAACAAGTTATAGCTGATTTACATACTTTGGGCATTAAAAAGGTTGTCATGATGACTGGCGACTCCAAACGTAATGCACAACGTGTAGCTAACGAACTCGGTATTGATGAAGTGCATGCTGAAGTATTACCAGAAGATAAAGCAGCTTATGTAAAACAAGCAAAAGCTGAAGGCTATACTGTTATGATGGTAGGGGATGGTATTAATGATTCCCCAGCAATTTCTGAGGCACATGTTGGTATCGCGATGAATGAAGGCGCGCCAATCGCTCAAAAAATTGCAAATGTTACTATTTCTTCCGATCATCTACAAGCTCTTGTAGACTTACGCCGCATTTCTATGGCATTGATGAAACGTATCAAAGCTAACTACAATGGTATCGTTGGTTTCAATGGTGCTCTTGTTGGTGGTGGCGTACTCGGTATTATGCCGCCAAGCCAAACAGCTTGGTTGCACAATCTATTCACATTGGGTATTGGCTTAGAAAGCATGACTCCATTGTTGAAAAAAGAAGAACCAAAGGACGCTGTTCCTACAATTGATGTAACAGCTGACTCTGTAGTAGCTTAATTAGAAACCTCCATATAAGGTATTCATTTACCTATATGGAGGTTTTTCTTTTTTGATGACATTTATCTATGATTATTGTAAAATACAAAGAGATTACATATCATAGGAGATCTATATGAACATTTTGATAGATATTTGTAAACGATCCTTCTATTTGAATCTATTTATCGTGGTAATTCCGATTATTGCGTATATGATTCATAATGGATCGAGTGCGACAGTAGCATTAGTTTGGTATTTGTTGTTATCCTTATTTATGCCTTGGGCTTATTTATCGTTTAAAGACAGTACTTTTGGTGATGGTAAATCCATAAGCCGTATTGCTTATATAGTGAGTTGGATTGCCATTCATGGCATTGCATATAAAGGCATTTTCCTAGGTGTAGATTTATCTATGTTGTGGGGATGGCCTACTGTAGGCCGAGATGTGGCTTTTTTAGTGTCTATGTATATTGGTGTCACAATTAGTCTGATTGTTGCGTACGGCTTAACTCGATTAATGGGAGGCCGTAATGAATAAAAGTTTTTGGCAATTTACCTTTGTTTGTGCGCTCTTTGTTAGTGCTGTTACGACAGTACTTTCGTTGAGTGGTGCCTTATCATTACCAGTATTAGTATTTCCTGTATTATCGCTGGTAATACCATTTATGGTGCGCCGACTAAAGAATGCTAAATTTAATGATGACTTGCCATTGTATATGGGCTATCATACATATAGCTGGGCGTGGTGGACTGTATTTTCTTTTCTCCACACGCCATTTAGCTTTAATGTAGATAACGGTTTAACCAAAGCATTACTATTATTTGTAGTGTACTTTATTGTTCAAGTTCTTATTGAACTATGCGGCTTATTAGGAACAAAATTTTTCAATCGTACCCATCATTGGGGCATGATTGATGAAGCCCTAGATATGATTGGCTATATTATACCGATTCCGTTCTTATATATCGGTTCCATTTTACATATTGACTTACAAGACCCAATGGTATATTTTATGTATGCATCATCAATGAATGTAAATATATTATTTGCTGAGCTTGTATTGTTGCTGGTATCTTTATTGGTATTTGTATTTTACTTATACCCTCGCGATTTAGCATATAAAGGTGTGCGTTTATTGCGCATTGTTATTACTGCAGGTATGTGGCTTGCTATGAATGCTCATATATTATATGGTGGCTACATTCCTGAATTTGTATTATCTTTAGTTCCTACCGTTTTCCCAACGTACCAAGGTAATCCGCTTGTATTTATAACGCCAGCTCTTTTAGAGTCTGGTATGATAGGTGTAGCTGTAATTATTGGTGCATTGGTAGAGCGTGGTATTATTTCACGTCGCCGTGAAAGTATTTAATTTCTAGTTTCGACTTATATCCAACATGGAATGAGAACGAAGGAGGATTTATGAACAACAATGAACGTCTAAAGGATGATAACACAACTGTATCAATCCCTGACAATGAAACGAAGCGCCCTGTAGAGCGTCCAAAGGCTGAAAAACAAAAGAAAAGTAGTATTACAATTCGTGAACTTACCATTATCGGTTTATTAGCCGGTATTACGATTGCTTTAGGCTTATCTGGATATGGTATCATCCCATTGGGACCACTCAATGTAACAACACTACATGTACCAACATTGATTGGTGCCATTGTAGAGGGGCCTAAGGTAGGTGGCTTTGTAGGCTTTATTTTTGGTTGCTATAGCTTATGGCAAAATATTACAGCGCCAAACATCTTATCACCACTATTTATCAATCCAATTATTTCCGTATTGCCTCGTGTATTGTTCCCAATCTTAGCATATTTAGTATATTTAGTATTGTGGAAAGTATCTCAAGGTCCACGTATCATCGTTACAGCATTTATGGGCACTATCTTCCATACCATCATGGTTATGGGCTTGATCTTCTTGCTTTACGCAGATATGTTTGCTCTTAAAATGAACCTTAGCCCTGATCAAGTATTAGGATCTATTCTTTTCTTATCTGCTACCCATGGTATTCCGGAAGCTGTTTTTGCGGCTGTTATCGTTACACCAGTAGCGATGGCATTACGTAAAGTATTGCGTAAAGATACTCCTAAAAAAGCTAAGGAGGAAACTGTGACTGTTGCAGAAACAAAAACTACAGAACCTGAATTAGCTGGAACTACTACAGTAGAAACTAAAGAAGCTAGCGGTGCAGAAGAAAACTTAACA
>NZ_CAKPTN010000068.1 GCF_934190855.1 uncultured Veillonella sp.
CCTTATGCTGTAGTACATGACGTAAATCTTCAATGCCTGTCATATTATAGGTGGATGTCATCAATACGTCATAGCCGATTTATTTATAAAGCTCAACCATTGCTTCCGTATGGGAATCCATCAAATCACATTTATTGATACATAGCACGATAGGTATATCTGCATGCTCAATCATAACGAGCATTTTATTTAGTAAAAGCTCATTAATATCTGGTTCATGGGCTGCTACAACTAATACAACTTGATCTATATTAGCCACCGCAGGGCGAACCATTGCATTATGACGTTCGTGGATGGATTCAACGAACCCATCCTCCGAAATCGTAACGCGATCACCAACAAGTAGACTGTAGCGACCTTGCTTGAGTCTACCTCGAACTTTGCATTCATGAATGGTACTCGTATCATCTTGAACGTAAAAGTAACCATTCATATTTTTGACAACAATACCTGTAATCATAGTACCTCTTATAATGCAGTCTCTTGTACTAATGCACCATTGAGATATACTTCAATACGTACATTACCTACGCCAGATACTTTACGAACGATACGATCACCAGGTTTATTGGTATCATCATAAATTACAGCAGACCCTTCGTCGTCTTTCACAACGATTTTAAGTTCTTGATTTTTAGAACCAGATGGTACAGTAACGTCTACAGTACCAGTTGTTTTATTACTACTGCTTTCTTCTTTTTTCTCAGATTTCTTTTTCTCTTCTTTGAATTCAGTAGTAAGGTTTAATGTGGAGCCTTCATCAATTTCGTCACCAGCTTTAATACTTTGCTCAATGACTACAGATTTTTCTTCCACAGAGCCCGCCACTTGATTTACGCCTAAATGAACATTGCTCAAGGTATCACGAGCATCTTTTAATGTCATACCTACGAGATTAGGTACTTTTACTTTTTTAGCTTTTGCTTTATTTACAACAAGGTCAATTGTAGTACCTTTGGAAACCTTAGAATCGCCAGAAGGACTTTGAGCAATAACTACGCCATCTTTTTTACCGTCAACAGATTGTTGTGTTATCTTACCTACAACTAAGCCAACATCTTTTAGTCGTTGACGAGCTTGATCTACAGTTAAGTCAGTTAAATCTGGTACTGTAATATCACCTACACCTTTTGAAACAACCAGGTGAATCGTACGTTGTTCCTTAACCTTTTCCCCAGCTCCAGGAGTTTGCGAAATAACTTGACCTGCTGGTACATCAGGGTTTGTAACCTCACTTGTAGATACACGTAAGTGTTTATCTTCTAAGATGTTTTTAGCTACAGATACTTGTTTACCTACCACATTAGGTACATCTACGGTTGTATTACTCCAGAAGTTACCATAGCTTAAGAAAGCACCTAAAAATGCTACTAAGAAAATAACAGCAGCACCTAGAACGATGTATTTTTGTGGAATCGATGCAATTTTACTTAACATACTCTTCTTTTGACCCTCGTCTTTACGCTCTTCTTGAATAGTGCTGAAATCCTCCATTGCTTCAGGATCAACAGCAGGAATCATTTGCGTAGCAAAGTCATATGGTTCATGACGCTGTGTTTTACCCATCGTAAAGCCTTGAGATAATCGTAAATCACTAATCATATCAGAAATAGAATCAAAACGATCAGCAGGATTTTTAGATAAGGCCTTTAAAACTACAGCCTCTAAAAGCGGTGGAATAGATGGGTTATAACGTGTTGGTGGTGCCACCTTCTCACGAACATGCTTTAATGCAACTGCAATAGGTGTTTCCCCTTCAAATGGTACGCGACCTGTAAGCATTTCATATAATACGACACCAAGTGAATAAATATCTGTATTACCATCTACAGGTTTTCCACTCGCTTGCTCAGGTGATAAATAGTGAGCAGAGCCTAAAATTGAATTCGTATACATAACTGTATTAGTAGCATTCATGGCACGAGCGATACCAAAGTCAGTTACTTTTACACGACCAGTACGAGTAATAATTACATTATGAGGTTTTATATCACAGTGAACAATGCCCATTGTATGAGCGTGTTCTAAGCCTTCAGCTATAGCAATAGTAAACTTTACAGCCTCATCTATGGATAGTCTTCCATGACGAGTAATGTATTCTTTTAATGTTTCACCATCTACATATTCCATAATGATGTAGTGTAAATCTTGATCAAATCCTACATCATACATATTTACAATATTTGGATGATTTAATTTACCTGCAGCTTGTGCCTCTCGCTTAAAGCGAGTTACAAATTCATCATCATTAGCAAAGTTAGCATGCAATACTTTAATTGCTACTTGTCTACCCAGTAAGGTATCTTCTCCAAGGTATACGTCAGCCATTCCACCAACGCCAATTTTATCAACAATACGGTAGCGGTTATCTAGAAGTATACCTTTTATATTCATAGTACTCATTATTTCTCCATTTCTAGATTAGATTGTTCCCACCACAATGGTCACATTATCTCCTGCTCCGACTTCATAAACAGTATCCATCAATGATTCAACAACTATCATGTTGTCATCAGACGATTGTAATGCAGAGGCAATCACATCATCTGTTACATAGCCACTTAATCCATCAGTACAGAGTAAAATACGATCACCGGGAAGAATCGACTCCACACCGCTATCAACCTCTAACACTTCATCGACACCGACAGCGCGAGTCAATAAATTACGTTGAGGGTGACTTAGCATTTCATCCTTTGTAATCTCTCCAGCAGTTAATAATTCTTGTACCATAGAATGATCCGTAGTAATTTGTCTTAAAAGACCATCTCTATATACATACAAACGACTATCACCAACACTTGCCCAGTATAGCTGATTATCTTTGATTGCCGTAACTACAGCAGTGGTACCCATACCAGCAAGACGTTCTTCACTAGCTACGCGATTTACAATGCGTTGGTTTGCGTGAATGATAGCGTCGCATAAATCTTGTTGGCCAACCGTTTCAAGGGAGGCCAAATATTCTCTTATTTCATCTACCGCATAGGTACTAGCGATTTCACCACCGCTATAACCACCCATGCCATCAGTGACAGCGCAAACGTTACCATCAATAAAGAAACGGTCTTCATTGCGCTGCCGCACAAGTCCAATTTTACTTAAACCAACAAAATTATTCATGATTCTCCTTTTTCCGACCGTGAGCTGCTTTTAATTGCCCACATGCGGCTTGGATGGCATCGCCCATTTCCTTTCGTACCGTTACAGATACGCCATAGGAAGCAACGATGTCTTTAAATGTATTCATATTCGTAATAGATGGTTTATATAAATCAATATGTTCATTGCCATTAACAGGTATTAAGTTAACATGGCAATTTGGGAAATCTTTACAGATTTGCCCCAATGCATGAGCCTCCTCCATAGATGCATTTACAGAATCTATAAGAATATACTCAAAGGTGATACGACGTTGTGTTGTTTCATAATAATATTTTACCGCATCTAAGACTTCCGTCAATTCATAACGGGCTCCAACAGGCATAATACTACGACGTACGTCGTTATTTGTGGCATGTAATGAAAGTGCCAATGTTATTGGCAAACCTTCATCTGCTAATTTATAAATATTTGGAACCCAACCACAAGTAGAAATAGTCATCTTGCGATAACTAATATTACAAATCACAGGATCGTGTAACAATTGCAATGCTTGTAACACATTATCGTAGTTTTGTAATGGCTCCCCTGCGCCCATAACGACAACAGAATGGATTTGCTCTTTAGTAAGAGCCCCGAAAATAACGACTTGACCAATGATTTCAGGTACTGTTAAATCGCGGTATAAGCCTCCTTGTGTAGAGGCACAAAATACACAGCCCATAGCACAGCCTACTTGTGACGAAACACATACGGAATAACCATAGTGTTGTTCCATCAAAACAGCTTCTACGCGACTTTGATCTGTCATTTCCACTAGGATTTTTCGAGTCTTTCCATCTGGAGATATAGACTCAGTAATTAATGTAGGCAAAGAGATAACACAGTTATCACTTAACCATTGACGCAATTCTTTTGGGAATTGTGTCATTTCTTGAAAATCGAACACATATCTATGATAGATATAGTCGATTAACTGTTTCGCTCGAAACTTTTGTATATTATGGGTCTTAAAGATAGATTGTAATTCTTCTAAAGACTTACCCAATAATTCTATCATGGTACTCCATTTCTTATATTATGATAGGCGTTTCATACGAGTCATAAAGAATCCATCCATATGATCTCGCGGTGGATATGTTGTAATCATACCATCGGTAGATGGTGGTAATCCTTCATAAGATACAGGGTCGATAACAAAGTTCTTATGAGTTGCTAGGAATTTTTCCAATACCTCCTCATTTTCACCGCTATTAATCGTACATGTGGAATAGACTAAATAACCATGAACCTTAACCATTTCCGACGCTTTTTCTAATATTTCAAGCTGTAATGGAGGTAATTCATTTAGTAAATCCTCTGTTTTGCGCCAACGCATATCTAATTTCTTTTGTAAAATGCCAAGACCAGAACAAGGGGCATCAACTAAAACACGATCAAATTGTTCCTTCCAATTATCAGGTAAATAACGACCATCTTGTAATTTAGTAGAAACAATGGATACGCCTAATCGCTCTGCATTCTGATTCATAAGCTCTAACTTATGGTCATAAATGTCACAACTCATAATAGCGCCTGTATTGTTCATAAGGCTTGCCATATGCATAGACTTACCACCTGGTGCGGCACAACAATCCAAGATACGCTCCCCTGGTTGAGGGTCTACTACATGGCCAACGAGCATAGACGCTTTATCCATAAAGGTGATATGACCTTCTATAACTGGTTTTGCTTTTTCTAAATGTCCTTGGTGACCATCTATATACACTGCTTCAGGAATTTTATTGTCCTGTTCAACAGTCCATCCTAAATCTTGTAGTTCTTTTAAACAATCCTCAATTGATACTTTCACCGTATTGATACGGGCCGTTAAACGAGGTTGCTCATTGAACCAAGCACAGAGGTCTACGGTTTTATCTTTACCCATTTCGTTCATCCACAAAGTAACAAGCCATAATGGTTGATTGTAGATAAAAGAAATCTCTTCAGCTTCAGATTTCGCAAGTTCACCAATAGAAATGCTATCGCTTTCTCGCAAAACCGATCGCAATACAGCGTTTACAAAACCAGATAATCCACGTGTTAACTTCTTAGCAAGTTTAACAGATTCATTGACCGCCGCACTTTCAGGAACCTTATCCATGTAGATAATTTGGTAAATTCCAAGTCTAAGGATTTCCACAACCATAGAAGATAATTTTTTTAAAGGTCGTTTGGCAAAGTGAACAATTATGGCATCCAAGTAATTTTTTCTACGAATAACGCCATATACAAGTTCTGTAAAGAACCGTCGATCCAAATCGGATAAATGATATTTTTGTAAATACTCTTGCAACTTAATATTTGCATAAGCACCATTGCGATTAATATCGCTCAATGCTTTTACAGCGAGCAACCGAATATTCTGTTGTTGGTTAGTCTTTACTTCTGTCATCACTATTCCTACCAATCAATTGTTCTACCACTGCACGAACACGTTTAGGGTCTACTGTTGTATTACAACATGGCCCATTAGGACGTTCATTTAATACGCCAATAACAGGGATAGGGAACACATCAGCCATACCACTGGCTAAATCTCGTTCACAAGCTATAGCTACAATGGCTTTAGGTCGTGCCTCCTTTACCTTCATTCGCGCTAAGGTACCTCCAGTGACAACTATAAATTGACATCCATAGTCTTTAGCCACTTGTAATAAGCTACCAACTTGACAGCGACCACACTGCTTACAGTTGTATACGTCATGTGTAACCTTATGAACACATGAACTTTCTTGTAGACAATGTGGGGTCAATAATAATATACGTTCCGGATCAACCGTATACATATCTAGCATCACTAGATGATTAATTAAGTCAATCATAGACTGACGTAGTTGATCCTTAGTAACCCCTCTCACCTTACCGATAGCCAAGGTTAATGGAAATAATCCATATATAAACTGATTGGCTAATCTTAAAACAATAGGATGTAATCGTATAGCACCTGTACTTGCAACAATAAGGGATAAACACAATACCCATATAATACCTATCAAAATAGAAAGAACTATACTACTCATAATAGGTGCAATGGGATGTAATTGTGAAAGCCCAGGTTCTAATACATAGATTAGAAAACCTAGTACCGCTGTGAGTAAAGCACATGTAATTGTTGATAATATCAGGTATAACGGATACGTTTCGTACTGTTTACATTGAGTCCCCAAAAACGATACCTTCCTTTATCTGATGTCCATTAATAAAATCTATAGCAGAAATGCGCTTTTTATTTTCTGGTTGAACCTCTGTTAATAGAATTATATTTCCATCACCACAAAATACACCTAACCCGGCTGTTTTAGATACGATTGTACCAGGCACAGTAGTGGCTGATATAGCAATTGGTACATGTTTACCATGAACATCTATCAAACAGTGAGTCGTATCACTGGGAACCACTTCTCCGGACCATACTTTTAAACGTTTTCCATTGAGATATGTATAACATCCAGGTGCTGGATTAAGTCCTCTAATGAGATTTGTAATTTCATGGGCTGGCTTAGACCAGTCTATTTGGCCCATTTCTTTTGTAATTTTAGCAGTATGTGTAGCCATAGTATCATCTTGTGGAGTTGCCACAATTTCCCCATTAACCCAACGAGTTAATACGGGAACAATTGTTTCACCACCAAGCACCGCCATACGTTCAAATAATTGACCTGTCGTTTCACCAGGTAAGATATCAGTCTCCACGATATCGATGATATCACCAGTATCGAGGCCATCATCCATATGCATAATGGTAACACCTGTTTTAGTATCCCCATTTAAAATGGCATAGTGAATCGGCGCAGCCCCTCTATAGCTTGGTAAAATAGAGGCATGCACATTAATACACCCATATTGAGGCAATCGAATAAGCCAAGGTGGTAGGATTTTACCGTATGCAATAACTACTACTACATCAGGTTTTAATGATTCTAATTCAGCTTGCACTTGCTCATCCCTTAAAGTAACAGGTTGATAAACAGGCAAGTTATGTTCTAAAGCAGCTATCTTTACCGGTGGCATTTGAACTTGTTTGCCACGGCCCTTTTGTTTATCAGGTTGACAGTACACACCAACAATAGTATGCCCTGCTTGGATTAGCGCTTCTAAAGTGGGAACAGAAAAGTCTGGCGTTCCCATAAAGACAACGCGTAAAGGTTTAAAATTAGACAATTTCTTTCTCCTCTGGATGATCTGCAATCAATCGTAAGTTTGTCGCTTTTTCTATAAATAAATGACCTTCTAAATGATCGATTTCATGCTGGAAAATACGAGCCAAAAAGCCTTCTGCTTTAATAGTGACCTTTTTGTTATGTGGATCAATGCCTTTGACGGTGATTTTATTAAAACGTTCTACATCCCCAAAATAGCCTGGCACACTTAAACATCCTTCAGGTCCTACTTGAGAGCCTTCAGCATGTGTGATTTCAGGATTAATTAAAGCAATGAGTCCACTACCAACTTGATCGTCTACTACGATAATTCGTTTAGAAACAGCCACTTGAGGTGCAGCTAGGCCAACACCTTCAGTTTTATACATCGTTTCAGCCATATCATCGATAAGGGCTCTAAGTTTTTTATTAACATGTTCTACAGGTTCCGCCACTTGTTTCAAAACGGGATGACCTGCTTTTACAACATCTAATACTGCCATTGACACTCCTATACTACACAGGATCCACGTCAATCAGTAATCCTTCTTGCGTGAAAATCCATGAGTTATATATATATTCTTTCAAATTCGTTAAATCAGTACCGCGAATCATAATCGCTAAGCGATACATATCGCGTACCCTTTTTATAGTTGCTTCGTAAGGACCATTAATAAGAATATCTTGATCCCCTTTATGAGCCTCCAAATCATCTACTATGCGATTTGCAATAGACTCTAAGGTTTCCATATCTTGATGACGCACTACCATGTGAATCATTTCTCTAAACGGAGGATATCCTAAGGCTTTTCTATTTTGAATTTCTTCATTATAAAAGCCTACATAGTCATGAGCCTTACTCTTTATTATAGCATAATTTAACGGATTATATGTTTGTATTACAACACTGCCTGTTTTATCGCCCCGTCCAGCTCGTCCAGAGGTTTGGGTAAGCAAATCAAAAGTTCTTTCAGACGCCGTATACACAGGAATATTTAAAACTGAATCGGCTGTTAAAATACCTACTGCTGTTACATCTTTAAAGTCATGACCTTTAGATACCATTTGGGTTCCCAATAAAATATCGTATTTATGAGCTCCAAAGTCATGTAAAATATCTTCTGCCAATTGTTTATTTTTAGTGACGTCTTGATCAAGGCGGGCAATGCGAGCCGATTT
>NZ_CAKPTN010000069.1 GCF_934190855.1 uncultured Veillonella sp.
GTATTGACTGGTGACCGCAATTCTCTTGATATCGACCAAGGCGTTACAGCTACCAATACGGAAGGTGCAGAATTTAAAACGGAAGCCCTTCACTTTGATAATAAAACGAAAACGTTGACATCTAAGACGGCTTTTACCTATAACAGCAAGGATGTAACTCTTACAGGCGACAAGCTTGAAGGTAATATGTCTTTGAAAATTATTAAAGCTATTGGCAACGCAAAATTAACGAAGAAGTAATTGAGAGGAAATATGATGAATAAGAAAAAACAGATTGGTATGGCTATTTTGGCTGTACTCATGACAGCATCTGTTACAGCTTGGGCTGCAAATGATCCATTGACTATTAGTGCTGATACATTGTCTTATGATGGCAATACAGGCCGTGCTGACGCAATAGGTAATGTTGTTATCACTCAAGCGGATAAAACTATGACTGGTGCCAATGGTTGGTACAATACAAAAACTCAAGAAGCAAGTCTTGAAGGTGGGGTATCCATGATTGGTTCTGATATGGCTATGTCTGCCCAATCAGTTCATAGTTACAACAATAATAAATTCACTGCTAACGGTGGTGTTCATTTACAACGTGGCGATCGCCAAATATTTGGTGACAGTGTGGAATATAGTACTGATTCCGAATATGGTCTCGTTAGTGGTAATGCTCGATTGATTGCTGAAGGTACAACTTTGACAGGTGATCAAGTAGAAGGTTGGTTGCGAGAAATTCGTGCAGTAGCACAAGGTAATGTTACTTTCAATAATCCTGAAAGAAATGTTTCTGGTTCTGCAGATCGAGCTACATACACACAAACACCAAACCAAAATGATGGTGTTGTACTCTTATCTGGCTCTGCTCATGCCGTTCAAAACGGCAATGTGCTGAATGCACCAGAGCTTAGAATTCGTCTAGCTGATGATTCTGCTGAAACATTAGGTGGCCGTAGTACACTCATCATTGTTCCGAATAAATAAGGATAGTATATGTATATAGAAACCAAAAACTTAGTTAAAACCTTTAGCGGGAGAAACGTAGTGGATGGGGTAAGTCTACGCGTTGATAAAGGGCAAGTTGTAGGTCTATTAGGTCCTAATGGGGCCGGTAAAACTACGTCATTCTATATGATTGTAGGTATTGAAAGACCAAGCTCGGGGACCATTACCGTTGATGGCAAGGATATTACCAATATCCCTATGTATAAACGGGCTGCTGAAGGTATTGGATACCTACCACAAGAGGCATCAATCTTTAGATCTATGTCTGTAGAGGACAATATTCGTGCTATGTTACAGACTACGACGAAAACACCTGATGAGATTGAAGCTATTGTGGAGTCGTTAATTGAAGAATTCCATATCGGTCATGTTCGCGATCGCATGGGGATGCAATTATCTGGTGGTGAACGACGTCGTGTAGAAATTGCTCGTTGTCTTGCCCTAGAACCTAACTTCATCCTTTTGGACGAACCCTTTGCTGGTGTCGATCCCATTGCAGTAGCGGACATTCAACAAATTATCTTACATGTTAAAAATCGAGGTATTGGTATTTTGATTACGGACCACAATGTACGTGAAACATTGGGGATTGTAGACAAAGCTTATATTTTGAGTAGTGGCAAAATCCTCCTAGAGGGTACCCCTGATGAAATCGCAAACGATCCAATCGCTCGCGAACATTACTTAGGGGATAACTTTAAATTATAGGAGGGACTATGAGATTATTAGATAAATATATTTTAAAAGCTTTCGTAGGCCCATTCCTATTTGGGGTATTTGCTTTTACCAGTATCTTTATTGGTACAGGTACATTATTTAGAATTGCACAATACATTACTGAATATGGGGCGCCATTGTTGCTTGTTATGAAAGCCTTTGTATTGGCCTTACCGAGTATCGTTATCTTAACATTCCCTATGTCAGTACTTTTGGCTTCTCTTATGACCTTTAGTCGTTTGAGTAGCACTAGCGAAATCGTAGTTATGCGTGCCGGTGGCCTTAGTTTCTTGCGTTTGGCGATGCCTGTATATATTATTGCTCTTTTGATTTCTATTGGAGCGGTAGCATTTAATGAATTTGTGGTACCTCGTACAAATCATATGTATCAAACTATTGTACGAGAAGAAATCATGAAAAATGCAACTCCTCAAACACAAAATCACATTGTGTTGAAAGCGATGAATGGTGAAGAGTTAGGTACATTAATGTATGCGAAAAGCTACAATGCTGAGACTAAACAGTTGTCTATGATTACGGTGCAACAGTTTGGAGACGGCGGCAAATTGCAACAAGTTGAAAATGCTGACACTGCTATCTGGAATGGTCAGTACTGGGTAATGCAAAATGGTATTATCTATGACCTATCTGCTGGAGACGGTGTAGAGCGGACTATGAAGTTCAAGGAACAATCCTTACCAATTAAGTCTGCTCCAAAAGATATTCAACAAGATCAACGTAAACCTGAAGAATTGACAATTAAGGAATTACGTCATCAAATTAAAGCCTATAAGGCAGCCTATACGAATGCGAATAAGTTGGAAATGGAAATGTACCAACGTTTTACAATTCCGCTTGCTAGTTTTGTCTTTGCCTTAGTCGGTGCGCCACTAGGTCTTCAAAAACAACGGTCTAGTTCATCTATCGGCTTTGGTATTAGTATTTTGATTATTTTCATTTACTATGGTGTAATGACCTTTGCCGGTGCTTTAGGTAAAGGTGGTGCATTGCCAACGGTGTTGGCCGCTTTAATACCTGATACATTAGGTATTATCGCTGGTTTATATTTAAATTGGCGTGTATCTAAATAACCTAGTATAAAAGGAAATAAATCTTAGTTACGAAATACTGAATTATCGTACTGAAAAATTGTAATCTTATGAAAGGAGGGACTCGATGGTAGTAGGTGTTAAAATTTTAATAATTATTGCCCTTATGGGTGGTCTTATTGCCTACATGGGGGATAAGTTAGGCACCAAAGTTGGTAAGCGTCGTATGTCCCTCTTTGGATTACGACCTAAGCATACGTCTATTATTGTTACTATTGTAACGGGTCTTTTAGTTGCTGCCGCAACAGTAGGTGTCTTATCCTTTACGTCTCAAAGTGTAAGAACAGCGCTATTTGGGATGGATCAGTTGCGAGCAGATATGAAGCAACTTAACGAAGAGGTGGCTGCTAAGACACAAGAGCTTATTCGCGGTAAAGCGTTGCTAGAACAAAATAAGCAAGAGCTTGAAGAACGAATGGCTGAAATTGAGCAAATTCGTCGTGACGTAGAGGCTACAAAAGCAGAATTAGCTAGTGCTCAAGCGGCTAAAGATGCCACAGAGGCTGAGTTAGCATCTTTACAGGCATCTTATGATGATGTATCTAAAAAGCTTGCTGATCTTGAGGCTACTCGAGCTACGATGGAAGCCCATATAAAAGATCTTCAAAATACACAAGAACAATTGCAAAATGGCATTATTCATTTACGGGAAGGAACAATATTGTTCCAAGTAGATCAATTATTGGCACAAGCTGTTGTTCGTCCTGGATTGAGTGCGGAAGATAGCAATGCGGCTATTAAGCATATTATTGATGATACTAATCAGTTAGTCTTGCGTCGTCTTGGTATAGAAGATCAAGGACAAGCTGTAGTCTATGTGGATCGTCAAAATATTGAGGTAGCTACTCAAAAGTTAATCGACTCTAAGACACCAATGGTTGTTCAAGTTGTAGCGGCTGGAAATATTATTTCTGGAGAACCTGCTGTAGCGCTTATCCAAGTATATCCACAACAGTTTATCTATAAGAATAATGAAATTATTCACTCTGCTGTTATGGATGGTGGTAGCAATGCTCAATCAGCTATGCTTCAATTCTTGAAGCAAGTAAATGAAAAAGCAAAAGCCAAAGGTATTATTCCTGACTCCTTATCTGGAGATATTGGAACAATTCCTGGGGATGATTTATTCACTGCCATTAGACGTGTCAGCACAATGCATGGTAAGGTTCATGTAGAGGCCTATGTTGATGGTGATACTTATTCTTCTGGCCCTGTACATCTTAAATTACGTATTACCCAAATGCCTGTTTTTAATGATAAGGCTAAAATGAAAACAAATTAATATAAGTATGTTGGTTTCATACATTATAATAGAGAAGGTTTTATGTAAATTTTTACATAAGACCTTCTTTTTATGTTAAAATATAACTACTGTATTTACAAAGAGGGTAGTTAAATGACTGAAAATACATATATTTTAGCAGTAGATCCAGGCAATGAAAAAACTGGTGTTGCTATCGTGACACCCGATGGAACTATGATATGCCGCAACATTATTTCTACGAAGACCTTCAATGATGATATTGAACGTCTATTAACAGACTATTATGGAATCGTTCATATTGTATGTGGTAATGGTACGAACCATAAACATTTGTATCCATCTCTTCAACAAATTGGACGTAACCATAAAATCACTACAAGTTTAATTGATGAGTCTCATAGTACAGAAGAGGCCCGTAAATTATATTGGAAATACAATCCGCCGACAGGGTGGCGCAAGTTTCTTCCTACATCTATGCAGTTTCCGCCTGAACCTGTAGATGATTTAACGGCTCTCGTTATTGGCTTGCGCTATACAAAGCAGTTGGCTCAATTTGAGACAGAAGTAAAAGAAGAAACCATAAGCTCTAGTGAGTTAGAAGAAAAACGATTACATGCTATGGAGCAGTTATACGGAAAAGGAGAAGTACATGACAAGTGACACTTCAACGCGTAGCTGGTCAAACCTTATTATGCGTTGTGTAATGATGATTTTAGGGGCCTTCATCTATACGGTGGGCCTAGATTTATTTTTAGTACCCAATAGCATCATCGACGGTGGTGTAGTTGGTATTTCATTGATGGCTGCAGAATTATCTGGTGTATCTTTTAGTATTTTCGTAGTACTTATCAATTTACCATTCTTGTATTTAGGCTATAGAGCAATCGGTAAAGGATTTACCTTATCTACATTGTTCTCCATTGTCTGGATGGCCATATTTTCTAATTTTGCCCATGATTTTACACCGATTACGACAGATCCATTCTTAGGCTCTATTTTTGGTGGTATAATCTTAGGTATTGGGGTAGGTCTTATTATTCGTAATGGTGGTTCTTTAGACGGTTCTGAAATCGTAGCTATTATTTGGGATAAGAAGTCTACCTTCTCCGTAGGTGAAATCGTAATGGCTATGAACTTAGTCATTCTTGGGGCGGCAGGCTTTGTCTATAGTTGGAATAGTGCAATGTACTCATTGATTGCTTATTTCATTGCTTATAAGATGATTGACGTAACAATTACAGGTCTTGAAGAATCTAAAGGCGTTATGATTATTACTGATGCGGATAACTCTAAAGATATTGCAGATGCCTTAAATGCTAATCTCAATCGAGGTGTTACAATCATGTATGGTGAAGGCGGTTATTTAAAGCAACCGAAGCATATATTATACTCTGTAGTAACTCGTCTTGAGATTACAAGATTAAAGGATACTGTTTATGAAGTAGATCCAGCTGCGTTTATTACCATTCAAGACGTACATGATGTCTTTGGTGGACGATTTACGAAAGGTGGTCATTAAGGGGATAGTATGAGTAATAAATTAGGTAATACAATAATAAAAGAAATTCTAGATTGGATTTATGCCATTGTTTTAGCGTTGATTATTGCTATGGTAATCCATATCTTTTTGATTCAACCAACACGTGTATCTGGTGAATCCATGGATGATACATTGCATAATGGTCAATATTTAATCGTTACTAAATGGCACCATATTATGAATGAAATGCCAGAGTACGGTCAAATTGTTATTATCGATAGTCGAGTTAACCGTGCTCGTACTTGGGTGGATGATGTGAAGGAGCCATTGATGAACTACGCATCTGTCTTTAACAAAGCTGCTCAAACTAATGATGTATGGGTAAAACGCGTTATCGGTCGCCCTGGTGATGTATTGGAGTTTAAAGATGGTCACGTATGGCGTAATGGGGAACAATTACAAGAGCCATATACTAAAGATCTTAAAATGAACTTTACTCGTTCTACACCTGTAACAGTTCCAGAGGGTCATGTATTTGTAATGGGGGATAATCGAAATCACTCTAGCGATAGTCGCTTTATCGGTCCTGTTCCTGTAGACCATATTTTAGGATTTGTATCCTACGCAATTTAATAAATAGTGAAAGCCTATCTACTGATGTAGTAACATCGTAGATAGGTTTTTTTGTTAGAAAAATCTAAGTATCATCAAAAATAAAACTATCATTATTTATAAATAAAAATACTCAGTGATGATAAAGTAAATTAGAAAAATTAATCAATATAATGTGTTAACTTTATAAAAAAGCCCAAAAATTAACTTCATAAAAAGAAATTTTATAAAATTTAATTTTGAAAAATGTAGTAGAAATCTATGTTTATAAGCTTATTTTTATTCATGAATGAAATTTCATCAAATTTAGTTGTACAAAATGCTTTACAAAAATTTTCAGTGGTGGTATATTCACATCACAGAAGGACGACACCACAAAGTGGTTGACCTAAGATAGATAATTAGCAGAGGAAACGTGGACACTCCTAATAGATCTTTCATAGTGATACTACATTTGTAGTGAATGTCTTCTGCGAATATATATTCTTATATGATAAGAAAGAAGGAATTCATTATGAAAAAACAATTTGCTACAATTTTAGCAGCAACTGCAGTATTAGGTGTAACAACAGCATTCGCTGCAAACCCATTCTCCGATGTAACTCCAGATAGCTGGGCATACCAAGCAGTATCCCAATTAGCACAATCTGGTATCGTTAATGGTTACCCAGATGGCACTTTCAAAGGCCAAAACAATATCACTCGTTACGAAATGGCTCAAATGGTAGCTAAAGCTATGGCTAACCAAGACCGTGCTAACGCAGAACAACAAGCAATGATTAACCGTTTGGCTGATGAGTTCTCCAACGAGTTGAACAACTTAGGCGTTCGAGTATCTCGCTTGGAAGACCGCGTAGGTAATGTAAAAGTAACTGGTGATATGCGTATTCGTCACCAAGGCTCTGAGGATAGCGGAGTTTACTCCGATGGTAAATCCTTAACAGATGGCCGTGCACGTGTACAATTCAATGCTAAAGTAAACGATAAAACTGAAGCAGTTGTTCGTGTAAAAGGTAACTATGAATTTGGTGATTCCACAAAAGGTGCTGACGCAAAAATCGATCGTGCCTATGTAGATCACAAATTTGGTAATCATGTATCCGCTAAAGGCGGTCGTTTCCAACAAACAATTGGTAGCGGTTTGATGTACGATGATACATTTGACGGCGCTCAATTGAACGTAGGTAACGATAAAGTTCAAGTACAAGGTGCATACGGTTACATGGTAGACGGCGCAGCTGCTGGCAACTCCAAATCTGATAACCCTTCCGTAGCTTATGTAGGTGTTAAAGGTAAAGTTGGTCAAGAATCTACAGTAGGTGGTTTCTACTCCAAATTATCTAGCGGCAACTTGAACCACAACGGTTCTACAGTAACTTCCGATAGCCAAGACGTATACGGCTTCAATGCGGACTTCCGCAAAGATAAAGTATGGGTTGGTGGTGAATGGTTGAAAGCTTCCAACGTATCTGACTCCCAAGCTTGGACAGCAGGTGTTGGTTATGGTAACTACGATATCTCTAAAAAAGGTACATGGGATGTAAAAGGTCAATACTTCAACCAAAAAGCTAACGCTCCTATCGTAAGCTCCACTTGGGATCAAGCATATGACTTAACAAATACATCTAATGGTTACAAAGGTTACATGGCTAGCGTAGACTACGCAGTACAAGATAACGTAGGCTTATCTGCTGGTTATGGTTTCAACTCTAAAGACCAAAGCGGTAAAGATCTTTCCGATTTCTATCGTGCAGAATTAAACTACAAATTCTAATTCTCTCACAAACAAAAAGAGACTTCTTCGGAAGTCTTTTTTTGTGTATAAAAAATCTATTTATTATCTTTTGTATATAATAGTATATATATAGTAAAATAAATACATATATATAAGAAGTTATAACATCGAAATAATTAGTAGTTGTCTATATTGTTTGTACAATATGTTGTATGAGGTGTTTATGAACCATTTCTGTATAAAACATGCGATAAGTTATTAATAGATATTAGATTAATTAGTTTAACTTAATAATAACGACGATAATTAATCTCATTTAGACTAAAAATGGATAAATTTAATAATTTTATTGAAAAAAATTATGCCTCATAAAACTAGATATTATCTAAATTTGAAGGCATTTTAAATTATAAAATTTTTATAATGAGAATGAAATTGAGAAAAAAGGGTTTACACGAAAATTTGGTTATGCTAATATCACCGTACAAGAGATAACAAACACATGA
>NZ_CAKPTN010000070.1 GCF_934190855.1 uncultured Veillonella sp.
TCCCTGCCCAGATATATTCCATATACTTAGCATAGCCTGCACAGGTCATAATCATGAGGCCCAAATTTACGATATTATTTGATGTCGTTATTCTTACGATATCCATGGCATCAAATATGAGAACACCTGTGGATTGGTCATCAACTAATATGGCATCAATCCAGTTAGCTTCATAAGCGATGAACATCATAAGGATTCCCATGCCAATCAAAATAGGCTGTGGTTGATAGCGCTTCATTAATAATATGCCGGTTATAGCAATAATGATGAGACATATAACTATATTCATAAATAAGCATCCCTCAACTAGAGAATATATATCAGACTTATATTACACTTACGTTACACTTGTATTATATTTATATTATACCTATATCATGCATAAAAGATAAATAAAGATACAATGAAAAAGCACTGTTATCCTTAAAATAACAGTGCTTCTATCTTTTATACTTTTATTTATGCTCTTGTAACCACTGAATCGCATATTCAGCATACACTGCAGATGCGGCAGATAGTACAGTATCATCCATATTAAATCGATTGTTATGATGATCGTACGTAGCCTCTACTTCAGGATTTTGAATACCAATAAAGGCAAAGCAGCCTGGTTTATCTTGTAAATACCATGCAAAATCTTCCCCTGGCATTACTTTACGCATCTTAGATAGCTTGTCTTTACCAAGTGTATCGATTACTACACGTTCTGCCAGTTCACTGGATGCGGGATCATTAATAGTAGGCGGTACTTTTTTTACATATTCTAATGTTGCAGTCGCGCCATAGGCCTCAGCCGTATGTTCTACTACGCGTCGTATGGATTCTACATAATACTCTTCTTGGTCTGGATCAAAGAATCGAATGGTGCCCCCCATTTTAGCTTCACCAGGGATAACATTCCACTCAGATCCAGAGTGAATATTACCAATAGTGAGTACGAGAGAATCTAAGGCACTCACATTACGAGACACTACGGTTTGCAAGTTCATTACAATGGCACTAGCCACTACAATAGCATCCACTGCTTGATGTGGCTGTGCACCATGGCCTTGCTTACCTTTTACATTGATAGTAATTTGGCTACTTGCAGCCATCCGAGGACCTTCTTCAACAGATACGAGACCTGCTGGCAAATCGATCCACACATGACCGCCAAAGATGGCATCCACCTTGTCATACCAGTCTCCAAATTTGATAAAATCTGGTGCCCCTGCTCCTGTTTCCTCAGCTGGTTGAAAGGCTAAATATACGTCGCCTTCGATGCGGTCTTTCATAGATATTAACATCTTTGCAGCGCCTAGCAAGATAGCCATATGACCATCATGACCACAAGCGTGCATTTTTCCTTCAGTTTCTGATTTATAGTCTACTGTATTATGTTCGTGAACAGGCAATGCATCAATATCAGCGCGCAACGCAATAGCCTTGCCCGGTTTATCACCATGGATGATACCAATCAAGCCAATGCCACGCTCTGTATCCACATGAACCTCTACGCCCATAGACTCTAGCTCTTTAGCCAAGGTCTTTGTTGTTTCGAACTCTTCATTACTGAGCTCTGGATGTTTATGGAAATATCTACGCCAATCTTGGACGTAACCTTTATATTGTTCTATTAAATCGCGACTATGCATGATATCGCCTCCTCACTAAATCCCAACATTACTAGGAATAACATGGTAAAAGTAAAAGAAAACGACAGGCAGGACCATGTCGTTTTCTTAGTTTCTTATCGGTTGCGTAATACCGCTTGTACCGCTAAGGATACAACAGCTGTTGCAACTGCCACAGCAGCAGTAATTTTTGCTGTTGTGAAAAGTTCTTCTTTTGTAGGTTTTGCTTTAGCAGCAATATCCAATGTTTTTGCTACAGCAGGTACCAATACTTCATTACGTAAGGATTCTGTATTCATATTTACTCCTCCAATATAGACTGTTTCTTCTAGGTTAACACGAATGAGAACTAAAGTCTATATATTCATTGATTTATTTCTATAGCCTTATATTACTAGACTATAGTACTCAATGATTGTGAAGATCAAAGGACTTCCTATTTCGCCGCTAATTCTTCAATTACTTCCGCTACAATAGCAATCGCTTTTTCCAATTGTTCTTGAGGGATATTAAGAGCTGGTAAAAGACGTACTTTATTTTTCGCAGATAAGCATACAACGCCCTTTTCAAGACATTTAGCGATAACTGCTTTTGGATCTACTGTAGTTTCAATACCGAGCATAAGGCCCATACCGCTCACACCAAGGATACCAGGTTTACCAGCTAAAGCAGCTTTTACATAATCCCCTTTTGCTTTCACAGAATCTAAGAATTCTGGCGTTAAACGGCTAATGATGGTATTACCTGCTGCCGCACAAATAGGATTGCCGCCAAAGGTTGTAGCATGAGCACCTGCATTTAACACATATTGCATCTTTTCATTGAATAAGGTAGCGCCCATAGGGAGACCACCCGCTAAACCTTTTGCAGTAGATACTACATCTGGTTCAATACCGAATTGTTGGTATGCATATAAACTACCAGTACGGCCATTACCAGTTTGTACTTCATCGATTAACACAAGTTGATCATGTTCATGAGCATATTTTGTTACAGCTTGTACGAATTCTTTATCTAAAGGCATTACGCCACCTTCACCTTGAATCGGTTCCATCATGATGGCGCAAACGGCTGGGTTAGCAAGTACTTTTAATGCCGCATCAATATCGTTAGCTGGCGTATGAATAAAGCCTTCTGTAAAGGGGAAGAAATGTTGATGGAATACATCTTGGCCTGTAGCAGACAAGGTAGTAATAGTACGACCGTGGAAACTATTTACTAACGTAACGATGACATGACGACCTTCACCGTATTTGTCATGACTATATTTACGAGCCGCCTTGATAGCACATTCATTAGACTCTGCACCAGAATTGGAGAAGAATACCTTCTTCATACCTGTTTTAGCGCATAGTTGTTTCGCTAGTTCAATTTGTGGCAAGGAATAGTATAAATTAGAGATATGGTTCAAGGCATGAGATTGCTTTGTTACCGCCTCTGTCCATTCATCGTCATCTATACCAAAGGCGGTTACGCCAATACCAGACCCAAGGTCGATATATTCTTTACCATCTACATCCCACAAAAGAGAGCCTTTACCCTTTTCAAAGCATACATTAAACCGGCCATACGTATTGGCTATATATTCTTTATCTTGTTGTTCAAAATCTACTGTATTACTCATTACATCCTCCAAACGTACGGCCGTGCCGTCGTCTATCTATATGAAAGGTAATCAGATGATTACCAGCATTCTATCTACTAGTTTAAGCTACAAACATAGTACCAAGACCTTCATCGGTCAATAGTTCTATAAGAATGGCATGTGGAATCTCACCATTGATGATAAATACCTTTTGGGCACCGGCTTTGATGGCCTCTAAACAACAATCTACTTTAGGAATCATGCCTCCTGCAATAATTCCATCCACCTTTAATTGCTCCGCCTCTGCCATTGTAATTTTTGAAATTAAAGACTCTGGATCATGCACGTCTTTCAGTACACCATCAATGTTAGTCATGGCCACCATAGTTTCTGCCTTGAGGGCACCTGCAATTTTTGCTGCTACTGTATCGGCGTTGATGTTATAGGTCTTACCATCTGCGCCCATGCCAATGGACGAGATAACTGGAATATAGCCACGGCTAATGACATCGTGGATAATGCTCGTATCAATAGTATCGATAGAGCCTACGTACCCAAGCTCATCATCTTGCTTATGAACTTGAATCATATTGCCATCAACGCCACAGAGGCCCACGGCTTTACCACCAAGGTCAGTAAGGTCTGCTACGAGACCTTTATTAACCTTACCGGCTAATACCATTTGTACTACATCCATAGTCGCTTCATCGGTTACACGCAAGCCATTGGCAAAATGGGATTCAATTTGCATGGCATCTAGTGTACTATTAATGGCTGGACCGCCGCCATGAACGAGGACAACTTTCACCCCTACCAATTGGAGTAATAGTAAATCCTTCATAACGGATTTTTTTAATTCTTCATCAATCATGGCATTGCCGCCATATTTAACGACAACATATTGATCGGTATATTGTTTAATATATGGAACGGCCGCAGTTAAAATATGCGCCCGCATTGCATTTGTTACGTCCTTCATAGTTCCCTCTCTAACCTAGTGCTAGGCCTGTATCCTCAGGCAAACCTAAAGCGATATTCATACATTGAACTGCGGCACCAGATGCACCTTTGCCTAAATTATCGAAAATAGCATGAACCATGATGCGTTCATCATTACCAGTTACATAGATTTTCATGCTATCTGTATTGCTCATTTGATTAGCATTTAACATGCCAGTATTACTGTTCTCAGTAAATGGCACGACAGTAATGATTGTACTATCTTTGTAAAAATCTTCTAATGCCTGTTGTACTTTATCAATGCTAACTGACTTTTGACATAAACGACTATGGATACCCACAGTTACTTCCATGCCGGAGTAATAATCGTCAACGATAGGGATAAAAATAGGTGCTTCACTAAGTCCACAAACATGTTGAACCTCTGGCAAATGCTTATGCTGTTGACTTAGACCATATTGACGCGGTGCATAGAGGAAATAATCTTTTGGATTACTTTCATATTGACCAATCATCTTTTTACCGCCCCCACTATAGCCGGTTAAGGATGTAATGGTGAAAGGATAATCTGTTGGCACGAGACCTGCTTTTACAAGAGGCGCAATACAAGCAATCATACCGCTCGCATGACAGCCTGGGTTAGCAATATGTTTTTCTGTACTGATAGCTGTTTTATAATCAGCACCAAGTTCTGGGAAACCATAGGCCCAATCATCCGCAGTTCTAAACGCAGTAGATGTATCAATTACCTTACAAGGCAGATCACCGATAGCTGCCATGATTTCTTTAGATGCCGCATCAGGCAAGCAAAGAAATACAATATCTGCCTCTTTAGCTACCGCTTTAATGGCCTCAACATTTTTACGATCCTCATCAGCAGTAGCCAATAATTCTATATCTTTTCTATCAGATAACCGTTCATGAATTCTTAAACCTGTCGTACCTTCATGACCGACAATAAATACTTTATACGGTGCCATAGTAAACCTTAATTCTCACCTATCGGTGACTCACGCCTATTTATATAGCCCCTCAGCTATTATAAATAGGAAACAAACTATACCATACATCACCTTCTAGGGAGATGAAATTACTTCAATGGATAGTCACTAAAAGTAGCAACCATAACAGCTTTGATAGTATGGAGACGATTTTCTGCTTCTTGGAATGCTAAGGAATTTGGACCTTCAAATACATCTTCCGTTACCTCAATGCCATTCATACCGAACCGTTCAAAAATATCCTTACCTACTTGAGTTTCAGTATTGTGGAACGCTGGTAAGCAGTGACAGAACTTTGTATTTGGATTACCAGTCAACGCCATCATTTCTGCGTTAACTTGGAATGGTTTAAACGTGTTAATACGTTCTTCCCACATATCATAAGTATCACCCATGGTTACCCATACACCTGTGTAGATAACATCTAAGCCTTTAACACCTTCAGCTACATTATCCGTACATGTAATAGTAGCACCTGTTTCTTTCGCTACTTTTAAACATTCTTCATAGAATGGACCTACTGGCCAATATTGTTTAGGACCGATGAGTCTGAAATCCATACCCATTTTAACGGCGCCACTCATTAAGGCATTACACATATTGGATTGACCATGACCTACATAAGCATAAGAGATTTCATTCAATGGTTTATCGATATTTTCTTGAAGTGTCAAGAAATTCGCTAATGTTTGTGTAGGATGATCCATATCAGTAAGACCATTCCAAACAGGTACGCCAGAATAATCAGCTAGTGTATCTACATCGGCTTGATCAAAACCTCTAAACTCGATAGCATCATACATAGATCCTAAAACACGAGCTGTATCTTTTAAGGATTCTTTTTTATTCATTTGGGAACCTGTAGGGCCAAGATAGGTTGTATGAGCACCTTGGTCCGCAGCACCTACTTCAAAAGCACAACGTGTCCGTGTAGAATCCTTTTCAAAAATTAATGCAAAGTTTTTACCTACTAATGTTTTGATTTCTTTACCTGCTTTTTTATCAGCTTTTAATTTTGCGGCCAATTCCAAGAAGTATTTAATTTCTTCTGGTGTATATTGAAGCATTGTTTTAAATGATATATGTTGTAAACTTTTCATGATAACCTCTTATTTCAAACTACTTGTTTAACTACTTTTCTTGTAAAAATTCGGCGGCAATAGCAGCCATCATTGTTATACCTGGTTCTAGAATTTTTTCATCAATGGTGAAAGCCTCATTATGTAAGGCGGGGTTACCTTCAAATCCAGTACCTAACCAAAGGAATGCACCTTTTATTTTATGAAGATATGCAGAGAAATCTTCTGCTGCCATGGACGGGAACTCAGGATGTACGACGGCGTCTTTGCCGAGATATTTCTCTACAATAGATGTGGCATAATCGATGGCTTCTGGATCATTTATGGTAGCGCCATGACCACGTTTATACTCTAAGGTACTTTGCGTTTTAAACATCACATCGATGGCCTGTAAGCTTTCACCTAATCGTCGCTCAATGTAATCTCGTTTCTCTGGTTCATAGGTACGGCAAGTGCCCTCTAGATACACATCACCGCAGCCTACGTTATATCGGTCACCACCATTGATAACACCGATAGTACACACGAGATTTTCCATTGGATTCGTTTCACGAGCTACCATGGATTCAACATTTACAATCCAGTTAGCAGCGGCTACGATGGCATCCACCCCATTATGAGGCTCCGCACCATGAGTTGATTTTCCTTTAATATGAACGAGAAAGTGATCCGATGCAGCCATCAAATTACCTTTCTTGAGGCCTACAGTGCCAACTGGTAATTGGGGCCACACGTGAAGCCCATATATCTCATCTACGTCATCAAGGATACCGCTATCTACAATACCTTGAGCACCTGAGAATAAAGCCTCCTCTTCGGAGGGTTGAAATACGAGCTTTACAGTGCCGTGCAATTGATCTTTAATAGATTGTAAAATCGCTGCAGCACCAAGCAAAATCGCAATATGGCTGTCATGACCACAAGCATGCATAACACCTTTATTTTGGGATGCAAATGGTAAACCCGTCTCCTCATGAATGGGCAATGCATCTATGTCGGCACGCAATGCAATAACTGGGCCTGTATGGGCTCCTTCAATTTTGCCGATTACCGCATAATCAGAAACATCATTTACAAAAGGGATGCCTAATTCGGTGAGAACCTTTTGAATAAATAAAGATGTATCTTTCTCTTCACCAGATAACTCTGGATGGCTATGAATATATCGACGCCATTCCACAACTTGTTCAATGTATTGTGAGGCGTATTGTTTAATTAAGTCTTGTAATGTAATCATTACCCTATCTCCTCTATACACTATATGTATAATATATACATATTTTGTGTATTTTTATAACTTATGTACGTATTATAATACCATCAATTATATTATTCAAGTTTTATACGCAATTTCTGTATTTTTATTTGTTATATTATAAATTAATTTTAGTCATAGAACTAAAAACTCAGCTTTAATATATGGCATTTACTGGAGACATTTTATAAAAACAATTAATACAACACCAACATTATTCTGTATAAAAAACGAAAAGACACCTTCTAAAAAAGGTGTATTTTCGTTATATTATCTTATTTATTCCTATAATCTTATTTTTGAATGACTGATTCATCGAGCTGTGTACCATCAGGCAAGAATGCTTTTACAATTAATTGATTCGGCATAACAGTCATAGTCATATAGTTATTCTTTTCACGATCTGGCGCTACATATACATCTAGTGGGTGCTCTTTCCACTTAGGACGGCGCGCATCGCCTGCGATCCCAGTAAGTATATATAGCGGTCCCGATGCATCCCGCTCAAAGTTACGCACATGCCCCCGATTTCGATAGGAATGTAAATGAGCTGACAGAACTAAGTCTACATTAAACTCATCAAAGATAGGCATAAATAGTACGCCTTCGTCATCAAAACCAACCGCTCGACTTGCTCCTGCTCGATCAAAGGCATATTGGAATGGATCACGATGCATAAGAACGACAGTCCATTTTTTCGTATTAGCTGCTAAATCTTTTCGTAACCATTGAACTTGTACATCGTATAAATCAGGATGATGCGTATCATGATTATCCTCATGATTACTTTCATATAACATCGTATCTAATACAACGTAATGGACATCGCCGAAGTCATAGGAATAATAACGACGATTAAAGGTTTCATTCCCATTAGGCGGTACTGCG
>NZ_CAKPTN010000071.1 GCF_934190855.1 uncultured Veillonella sp.
GTATTAAACGAAGAAACGGCTCCAACTGTACTCAGTGCTTTCCGCAATGCATTGGCTGAACTTGATGAAATCACACCTGAAGTTGTAAAAGCAACTATTAAGGCAGTAATGAAAGAAACTGCTTTAAAAGGTAAATTTGTATTCATGCCAATTCGCGTGGCTTTAACAGGTCAAATGCACGGTCCTGATTTGAACAATATCGTTACTTTGCTTGGTAAAGAAAAATGCTTACATCGCTTAGACAATGTTAGCGCTTTAACAAAATAGTAATAGAGGCTAATTTAAAAGCTCTCATAGCTGAGGTTATGAGAGCTTTTTTATGTATATTGAGATTATTCTATAGAAGTGCTATAATAGTCGGCGTATTTTATTTTATATATTATGAAAGTGAGTGTTTTTATGAGTGTTATTCGTTCTATTAACCACTTATTCAATAGTTATCTATCTTGGATCGTACTATTGATGGCTGTATTAGCGTATATGCTTCCTACAGTAATTTCTTGGATGACTCCCTACATTGCGTACATGTTACAATTCGTTATGTTTGCGATGGGTTTAACTTTGACAGCACAAGTATTCCTTGATGTATTCAAACAACCAATGAAGGTTATCCTCGTATCTGTTATCCAGTTCTTATGGATGCCATTGGCAGGTTTCTTGGTAGCCATTATTTTCAATTTCCCTCCGGAAATTGGTATCGGCTTCATCCTGTTAGGTGCATGTCCTGGTGGTACAGCTTCTAATGTTATGACATTCCTTGCTAATGGTAATGTTCCTTTATCTGTATCTGCAACGACTGTTTCTACATTATTGGCTCCAGTATTAACACCTTTATTCGTTGTACTCTATGCAGGTGCTACATCTTCCATTGAAATTCAATTTATGCCGATGTTTATTTCCATCGTAAAAATCGTATTGGTACCAATCATCTTAGGTATCGTATTGAATTACTTCATCGGTTCTAAGATTGAACCAGTTAAAGATGTATGCCCTACAATTGCGGCTATTGCAGTATTGCTTATTTTAGCAGCTGTTACAGCAGTAAACCAAAAACAAATTGCTGAAACAGGCTTAATTATTTTCGTAGCTTGCTTGGTACAAAATGTGAGTGGTTACGTAGTAACCTACTTCATTTGTAAGGCTCTTAACATCGATATTTCTTCTCGCCGTGCAATGCAAATTGAAGTAGCGATGCAAAACTCTGCATTGTCCGTTTCTCTTGCACTTAAACATTTTACACCACAAGCTGCGGTAGCAGGTGCAGTATTCTCTATCATTCATAACTTTACAGGCTCTATATTTGCAGGTATTTGCCGTAAACATGACGATCAAGAGAAGTTGGAAAATGCTTAGTCTTAATTGATATAAACTAAATCAATTACTATTAACGTGTTTTATATAAAAACTATTGTTAATAGTGATAATAGCAGTCAAATATTTTGATTGTACTAATCCTCATCATTTAAAAATATATTAGCTGAAAACCTATGTATAATAGGCTAATAACTAATTTTGAATGATGAGGATTTTTCTTATGAATATTGACTTTCTATAGCATTATTTGGTAAAATAACTCTATATCTAAATATAGATACAATTAAAAGCTAGGACTGAAAGAAGTACTCTACAACTAACTTTTTAGCGAGAACCGATGGTGGGAGGGTTCATGGATAGGTAGACGAAATGCATTCACGAGCTGACACTCCGATTATAGGTAGGTTTGTCCGGTGACGCGCCGTTATGCGATGAGTGGGTGCCATTGCTGGTACCTAACAGAGTGGAACCGCGGACCATCGTCTCTGTATGAGATGAGAGGTCTTTTTTATTTACAAAAATGGAGGCATCGGTAACGATGAGAGAAATTACAGTTTATAATACTATGACACGCCAAAAAGAGGTATTCAATCCTGTTACACCAGGTGAGGCAAAAATGTATGTATGTGGTGTTACACCATATAATCATCCTCATATTGGCAACGCACGTCCTTTCGTAACTTGGGACGTAATTCGTCGATACATGAAGCATGTAGGCTATAAAGTAACTTATGTACAAAACTTTACAGATGTGGATGACAAAATCATCAATACATCTAATGGTGAAGGCGTATCTTGGGATACTATTGCAAACCGTTATATCGATAGCTATTTCGAAGTAATGGATGCTCTTGGTGTACAACGAGCTGATATTTATCCACGTGTTTCTACACATATCGAAGATATCATTGCGATGATCAATACGTTGATTGAAAAAGGCTATGCTTATGAACTCGATGGCGATGTGTACTATAGCGTTGACAAATTTGAACATTATGGCGAATTATCTGGCCGTACATTAGATGATATGGAAGCTGGCGCTCGTATCGAAGTAGATGGTCGCAAAAAGAATCCTATGGATTTTGCGTTGTGGAAAGCAGCAAAACCAGGTGAACCTTATTGGGAAAGCCCATGGGGCAATGGTCGTCCAGGTTGGCATATTGAATGTTCTGCTATGAGCCAAAAATACTTGGGTACAGAATTCGACTTCCATGGTGGCGGTAGTGACTTGATCTTCCCTCATCATGAAAACGAAATTGCTCAATCCGAAGGTTGTTCTGGTCAACATCCAGTAGTTCGTTACTGGCTGCATAATGGCTTTATTACAATTAACTCTGAAAAAATGTCTAAATCCTTGAATAACTTCTTCTTGGTAAAAGATATTTTAGAACAATATAGCCCTGATGCATTGCGCTACTTCTTGTTGAGCACCCATTATCGCAGCCCATTGGATTTCTCTGATGAGCGCTTAGAAGAAGCAAATAAATCTTTAGAACGTTTGAGCACAGCTATTGAAAACCTTCTTTACCTTGAAAAATGTGAACCAGGTCAATGCGAAGATGCACAACGTTTGTTAGAACAAGCTAAAACATTTGAAGAAGAATTTGAAGTAGCTATGAGCGATGACTTCAATACAGCATTAGCTACATCTAGCATGTTTGGTCTTGCTAAAGAAATCAACATTTACTACCAAGCAATGACTAGCAAAGAAGGCGTTGTTTGCCAAGAAGCTATTGCTGAAGTTAAACGTATCTTCAAATTCATGACAGATGTGATTGGCGTTCTTGAAAAAGCATGGGAAGGCAACACTAGTGCTAACGCTGCTGAATACGAAGAATTAATGCAAGTTATCTTGTCTGTACGTCAAGCGTGCCGCGAACAAAAGCAATGGGCATTAGCTGACTGCATCCGCGATCGTTTGGCTGAAATCGGTATTACTATTGAGGACTCCCCTCAAGGTGCACGGTGGAAAAAACGTGAAGTTTAAACAATTTCAATTCTTAATGAATGAAGCGATAAAAAAACTGACGGCTCTTGAAGAAGAGCCGCTTCGTTTGCGTAAACGAACTGTAGAGGAGTGCCTTAGTGCTGACGCAGTCATGCTTGCTTATATTGGTGATGCCGTGTACTCCATGTATGTGCGTGAACGAGTAGTACAAATGAATATTACTAAAGTACAAGTGTTACACACCATTGTTACTGAGTTTATTTGTGCTAAATCACAAGCAAAAGTATTACTTGAGATAGAAGATACTTTCACAGAACAAGAACACGCTATTGCTAGACGAGCTAGAAATAGTAATGTCAATGTGCCAAAGAGCAGTTCTGTTCAAGAATATCGCAGTAGTACGGCCTTTGAAGCTGTACTAGGTTTTCTGTATGAAACACGTCAAGATGAGCGCTTACAACATATTATGGGACAAGCCTTTTCTATAACTCTTCGAGGTATGTAGTATGGACAATTATATTGTAGGCCGCAATGCGGTTAAAGAAGCCCTTAAAAGTGGTCGTTCAATTCAACGTATTATGGTCAGCGAAGATAAGGTGAAAACTGGTTTGGCTGATATCGTGGGTCTTGCTAAATCCCAAGGCATTGAAGTGAGACCGACACCTATTAAACAGATGAATAAGTACGACTTAGATGTACCACATCAAGGGGTTATTGCCCTTGTATCGGCGGTACAATTTAAGGAATTAGGTGAAGTTTTACAAGAGACTACTCATGAAGTGCCTTTGCTCATTTTAACAGATGGTGTAGAGGATCCTCATAATATGGGAGCTATCATTCGTACTGCCGAATGTGTGGGTGCAACGGCTGTACTCATTCCTAAGCGTCATAATGCACCTATTAATGCGACAGTTGCCAAAACCTCTGCTGGAGCTATTGAACAGATTCCCCTAGTACAAGTGGGCAACGTGGCTCAAACTATTAAGCAGCTACAAAAACAAGGTTTTTGGGTAATGGGCGCTCATATGGAAGGTGACCGTACCTTGTATGAGGCGGATATGACGATTCCTACAGTTATCGTAATTGGTAATGAAGGCAAGGGAATTAGCCGTGTTGTGAAAGAGGCTTGTGATTTCCTCGTAACGATTCCTATGTATGGGAATTTAAATTCCTTAAACGCATCTGTGGCAGCAGCGGTTCTTATGTATGAGGCGGTACGTCAACGGCAAGCGAAATAACTATGTTAAAAGATATCTTAATTGTAGATGGCTATAATGTGATATTTGCCTGGACTCATTTGAAGAAATTAGCACATGAATCATTAGAGCATGCTCGAATGGAACTGAGAGATAAGTTATTAAATTACGGCAAGTTTAAGGGCTATGAAGTGATCCTTGTATTTGATGGTAAATATACGAAATCTGGAGGCTCTGTTGAGGTTATCACTAATGGTTTCATAGAGGTCTATACTGATGATGGAGAAACGGCGGACTCCTTTATAGAACGAGAGGTATTTTTGCGTAAAGGTAAATATACCAATGTATATGTTGTGACTTCTGATGGGGCAGAACAGAATCAAATTCTCGGTTCCGGTGGTTTGCGAATTCCTGCTCGAGAATTACAAAATATGATTCGTCTTGCTAAGGAAGAGGAGCGACTGCAATATGCTCATGAACATAGACGTGATCAATTTAGTTTACGACGCAATGAAGTGGGGGGCTTATTATCCCCTGAAGTGGCTGAAAAGCTAGAGAAATTGCGACGTGGTCATTGATAGTTGAAAATCAAATACACTTCCAGTATAATAAATATATTGGTTTTTCTCGCTCAATTGTAAGGAGGAGCTTATGAAACTGATTCATACACGCAAGTCCGATTACAATTTCAAGGAAATGACCGATGAGCAAGTTGTGGTCATAGCTCAAGAGGAGCAAAATGTGTTTGCAATTGATTATATTGTAAATAAATATAAAAATTTTGTTCGAGCTAAGGCACGTTCCTATTTTTTAGTAGGTGCGGATCGAGAGGACATTATCCAAGAAGGTATGATTGGACTCTACAAGGCGACGCGCGATTTTAAACATGATAAATTAGCGTCTTTCAGAGCCTTTGCAGAATTGTGTATAACTAGACAAATCATAACGGCCATTAAATCGGCTACAAGACAAAAACACGCGCCTTTGAATTCCTATATATCTCTTAATAAACCGGTATATACAGAGGAATCAGAGCGTACATTGATTGAAATGCTATCCTCCGCAAAGGTTACAAACCCTGAGGATCTCATTATCAGCCAAGAGGAATTGGATGATATTGAACGCAATATCGGTCATATTTTAAGTGATCTCGAGTGGGAGGTCTTGGAAGGATATCTAGACGGACGTTCTTATCAAGAAATGGCTGAGGTCACAGATCGCAGTGTTAAATCTATCGACAATGCACTGCAAAGGGTTAAACGTAAATTAGAGAAGTATTTAGAACATCGTGTATTGGGTTCGCCTAGAGCCTCACAGGAAGGATGACAGTCGTGACAAATTTTTTAATGATCCTAGAAGTAATCGTATCAATTTTATTAATTGTAGTAGTTGTGGCACAAAATAGCAAAAGCTCTGGTATGGGTGGCGCTGTTTCTGGTGCGGCAGACTCCTCTTTTGGTGGTAAGGCCCGTGGTGTAGACGGCTTCTTATCTAGATGTACAATTATTTTAGGGATTATCTTTGCTGTGTTGAGCTTAGTATTAGGGGCAATGATTAATCAATTCTAATGATGAAAGCCTGCTTTGCAGGCTTTTTCTTTTTCCATCTTAAGGGGGTGAAAATTTGAAGAAAAAGGTATTGGACTTTTATAAATCTATCCAACCACATGCATATCATATTGAAGATGCAGCAATGGATAACCATATTCGAGGTGGTAAAGATCTTGAGATGTTTATTCGGTCTGCCAAAATGCTCGCACGGGAAGGCGTATTAACTTGTACGCGACCTGATGTATATCAATATGAAGAACAGCAGCATGAAGAATATGAAGGTATTTACAAAGGATATCGTAAATCCTATGGCTTTGTTATCATGCTCGATGATGAAGATATTTATGTGGCGGAACAAAATAAAGGCACTGCCATGCACAATGATAAAGTGCGTGTTCGCGTAGTGCCATCTGATTATACAAAACATAAACGAGAAGGCATTATCGTTGATGTAATTGAGCGTGCTAATGAAACTGTAGTTGGTACCTATGATAGACAACAACACTTTGGCTTTGTTATCCCTGATGATGAACGTATCGGTACAGATATTTTTGTGGATTTAAAAAATACGTTAGATGCACGTAGCGGCGCTAAGGTATTGGTTAAAATAACAAAATGGCCGGAAGGCGATAAAAAGCCTGAAGGTGTTATAACAGAAATTCTAGGCTATAAAGGTGATGTAGGCCTTGATATTAACTGTATCATGGCAAATCATAAGATCCCTTTTAACTTCCCTGAAGAAGTTATCAAAGCCAGTAAGAAGATTGATACTATAATTCACGAAGACCCAAAACGTTGGGATCTTAGAGACTTACAAATGGTTACTATCGATGGTGAGGATGCAAAAGATCTTGATGATGCCGTGAGTGGTCGTAAATTACCGAATGGTAATTACGAATTAGGCGTACATATTGCAGACGTAAGTCACTATGTAACGTCTGGCCAACCTATCGATAATGAGGCCTATAAGCGAGGTACATCTGTATATTTGGTAGACCGTGTAGTACCGATGTTACCTGAGGTATTATCTAATGGCATTTGTAGCTTAAATGCTCATGAAGACCGTTATGCTATGACCTGTATGATGGAAATTGACGATAAAGGGACGGTTGTTAATTATCGTATCAGACCATCTATTATTCATGTAGGACGACGTTGTAGTTATAAAGAAGTGTATAAGGCATTAGAGGAAAACATCATTCCTGATGATTTACAAGACTTTATGCCTATGTTACGAGATTTAGCAGAAATCTCTAAAATTCTTAACCGCATGCGCCGTCGTAGAGGTGCTTTAGACTTCGATTTCCCTGAATACAAGGTATTGCTTGACCAAGATGGTACACCGTTACGTATCGTTAAACGTGATCGCACAATGGCAGAGCGCCTCATCGAAGAATGTATGCTCATCGCCAATGAAACGGTAGCGACTCATTTGAAGAATACACACCGTACTTCGGTATATCGTATTCATGAAAGTCCAAGCGAAGAAAAGTTAGATTTATTCCAAAAGGTATTGAATTACTTAGGTCAAAATCTCGTTCTTAGTTCAGATGGTGTAACACCACGAGATTTCCAAAAAATCTTAGATGTAGTAAAAGGGCAGGATATTGAGCAGGTGGCTCAAATTATGACCTTACGATCTATGCAGCAAGCGAAATACAGTATAGAAAATGCTGGTCACTTTGGCTTGGCATCTACATGTTATACGCATTTTACATCTCCTATTAGACGTTACCCAGATTTGATGGTTCATCGCCTCTTAAAAGCCGATATGCATTGGAAAAATGGATATTCTAAGCGAGATGTAGAGGAAGCCTTCTTAGCAGGTGCTGTTGAGCACTCTTCCAAACAAGAACAAGTGGCAACAGAGGCAGAACGAGAAACTACAGACCTTAAAAAGACACAATATATGGTTCCATTTGTGGGCGAAGTCTTTGAAGGTACTATTGCAAGTATTACATCCTTTGGTATGTTTGTTGAGTTAGAAAACGGTATCGATGGCCTCGTGCATATTAGCATGATGAACGACGATTACTATTTCTTTGACGAAGAACATTTTGTCCTCGTTGGTAAACGAACAGGTAAAACATATCACTTAGGTGATAAGGTTACGGTTACCCTTGTAAAAGCCGATGTAGAAAAGAAACAAATTGACTTTGTACTCGGTGAAGTCCATAATTTGATGGCTATTCAAGAACAATTGCGTAATGGCTCTGATTATGCCTCTAGTCGAGATGGATTTGGTAGCCGTAAAG
>NZ_CAKPTN010000072.1 GCF_934190855.1 uncultured Veillonella sp.
GCTTCTACAACATCTACAGTCATCTTGAGGCCAGCTTGTGTTAACCCTTCAATAATAGCTACATGAGCCGGATCTTGACGATATTCAACGATACTATCTGCCATTGTAGGTCCAATCTCTTCCACTGCAACGAGTTCTTCCTTAGTAATAGTCATAAACCGTTCCATAGATTGCACTACATTAGCAATTGTTGCAGCTGCTTTAGAGCCAATTAGACGAATACCAAGGCCATATAATACGCGGTCCAAACCACGATTTTTAGAGTCTGCTATAGCTTTTACTAAATTCTCTGCAGATTTCTTGCCCATTCGATCCATAGTAACAAGTTGGTCTACCGTTAAATGATATAGATCCACCACATTGGCAATTAGCTTATTATTGATTAAGTTTTCTACAATGCTAGGGCCTAAACCATCAATATTCATAGCATCTCGAGAGGCAAAGTGAATGATTTGCTCTTTCTCGATAGCAGGACAATGTTTATTGGTACAACGTACGGCTGCTTCCCCTTCGCGACGAACGGCAGGAGATTCGCATACTGGACATGTGTTAGGAATTGTAAAAGGCACTTCAGAACCAGTACGTTTTTCCGGAACTACGCGAATAACTTCTGGAATGATTTCCGCAGCCTTGTGAATGATGACATGGTCACCGATACGGATATCCTTTTCATTAATAAAGTCTTGATTGTGTAATGTTACACGACTTACATTCGTACCAGATACAAATACAGATTCAAGTTCACCAGTAGGTGTGAGAACACCTGTACGACCTACATTAATCGTAATGTCCTTAAGAATGGTTTCTACCTCTTCTGGAGGATATTTGTAGGCTGTAGCCCATTTAGGATCTTTTGCAGTACTGCCAAGTGCCTCTTGATCATCAAAGCTATTTACTTTAATAACCATACCATCAGTATCGTATGGCAAGTCATGACGTTTTTCATCCCAATAATTGATAGTTTCAATAACTTCATTAATGGTTTGACATACTCGATAGTGAGGATTTACAGAGAACTTAAAGTTTTCTAAGCTTTTAAGTAATTCCTCTTGGCTATGTATACTAGCGCCCTCTTGAGAACCAATTGCATAGGCAAAGAAGGCTAAATTACGACTTGCTGTAATAGCAGGATCTTGTTGACGCAAGGAACCTGCCGCCGCATTACGAGGATTCACAAATGTTGGCAACCCCTCTTCATCACGCTCTTCATTGATACGTTTAAATTCGCTACGAGGCATATAGGCTTCACCGCGAACTTCGATAAACTCCGGTGCATTTTCTAGGTATAAAGGAATAGATTTAATGGTGCGTACATTGGCAGTTACATCTTCACCAACGCGACCGTCACCACGCGTTACGGCACGAACAAACATACCATTTTCATAGTGCAAATTAACAGCCAAGCCATCGATTTTCAGCTCTACTACATAAGCAGATGGCTTATGTCCTAATTCCTTTTCTACACGATTTGCAAAAGCTCTAACTTCATCAGCATTGAATACATTGGAAAGGCTCAACATAGGACGGCCGTGTACGACCTTTTCAAAGGAGCCTTCTACCTTCATGCCTACACGTTGTGTTGGAGAAGACGGCACAATATATTCAGGATGAGCTGTTTCTAAATCCACAAGCTCACGATATTTTTTATCATATTCAAAGTCACTCATCGTAGGAGCATCTTTTACATAGTATAAATACTGTGCGTGAGTTAACTCCTGTTGTAACTCTTTGATTCTATCTTTCGGATTCATCTTACATCCCTTTATACAGAAAATTACTACCCTTTTTTAACAGGTGCGAATTTGGCCATAACCACTCGTACACCTTGGGTTGGGAACTCAATAGTTAGCTTCATGCCAGCCCCTTCGCCAGCAACGTTAATAACCTTACCATTGCCCCACTTACTATGAATAGCAGTATCCCCAACCTTCCAATCTGCAATCACTTCATTGCGAACAATTGGTTTCGTTACAGGACGGCTTGTAACACTCATATGTTGCGGCACATGACGCTTAATATCATCAGGTACTTTGCGCTTAGCACGCAAACCATCTACTAACTCTTCAGGAATTTCATCGATAAAGCGAGATGGTAAATAGCTGCTTGTACGACCAAATACGGTACGTGTCGTGGCATTAGAAATATATAATTCCTTCTCTGCACGAGTAATACCTACATAAGCTAGACGTCGCTCCTCTTCGATTTCCTCAGGGTTCATCAAGGTGCGACTATGCGGGAATAAACCTTCCTCCAAGCCTCCTAAGAATACAATAGGGAATTCCAAACCTTTAGCAGCATGTAATGTCATTAACGTTACTTTAGACTCTTCTTGCTCGAAGGAATCAACATCATTAACGAGGGCTACTTGTTCTAAGAAATCCTCTACAGTGCCAGATGGATTTGTATCTTGGAAGTCTTTAGCTACAGATAAAAGCTCACCAATATTCTCAGCACGTGCTTGATCTTGTGGATCTGTACTTTCCTCTAACTGAGCTAAATAGCCTGTTCTATCTAAAATAGACTCTAAAATATCCAGTACGGTTCTATCTTCCATTTCAGCTACAAGAGTAAAGATAAGAATACCAAACTCTTCTAACTTTTCTTTAGTCTTCCCCTTAATGGAGTCTACCAAGTGTAGCTGTGTTAAGGTCATAAATAAAGACGTTCCATTAGCACGAGCATAGTCTTGTAGTTTAGCCACTGTAGTAGCACCAATACTACGCTTAGGTACATTGATGATACGTAACAAACTCAAATCATCGAAAGGATTATATAATACGCGCAAGTAAGCTAATACGTCCTTAATTTCTTTACGGTCATAGAACTTTGTGCCCCCCACCATTGTATATGGCAAGGCGCGTTTGATGAGCGCCTCTTCAAGCACACGAGACTGCGCATTTGTACGATATAAAATGGCCATATCACCATAAGGAACGCCATGAATATCGTGTTTTTTAGCGATTGTATCGCCAATAAAAGCCGCTTCCTCATGTTCAGATTGAGCCGTAAAGTGCTGGATCTTAGCCCCTTCAGTCTTGTCAGTCCAAAGATTTTTCTTTGGTCGACCTTCATTATTCTCGATAACAGCATTGGCTGCATCGAGGATAATTTTAGTAGAACGGTAGTTTTGTTCTAATTTAATAGATGTGCAGTTCGGATAATCCTTTTCAAAATCTAAAATATTTTGAATATCTGCACCACGCCAAGCGTAAATACTTTGGTCAGCATCACCTACTACGGCGATATTCTTCCAATGAGAAGCCAAGAGTTTAGCTAATAAATATTGAGCATGGTTCGTATCTTGATACTCGTCGATCATAACATAACGAAAACGTTTGCTATATTTATCTAGAACAGCTTCATTAGACTGCAATAATTTTACGGCCACCAATAGTAGATCATCAAAATCTAAAGCATTATTCTTACGCAATTCACGTTCATAATACTCGTAAACATCAGCTACCTTTTGTTGGTAAAAGTCTCTCGCTTGTTTTCTAAAATCAGAAGCAAAGAGCAATTTATTCTTTGTATCTGAAATAGCGGCTATCATAGCACCTACAGGATAGTATTTGTCATCGAGATTTAATGCTTTTAAAGCAGCCTTAATAACAGCTTGTGAATCAGATGTATCGTAGATAGTAAAGTTACTGTTATACCCTAAGAAATTATCTAACTCAAAACGTAAAAACTTAGCACAGAAGCTATGGAACGTACTGAGCCAAATACGATTAGCCACATCACCTACAAGACCTTCCACACGGCTTTTCATCTCTTTGGCCGCTTTATTGGTAAAGGTAATGGCTAAAATTTCATAAGGATTGACACCTTGTGCTAACAAATGTGCAATACGAACTGTTAAAACCTTTGTTTTACCAGATCCGGCACCGGCTAAAATCAATAAAGGGCCTTCCGTATGTTGTACGGCTTGTTGTTGCTCTTTATTTAAACCTGTTAATAATGAATTCATCGGAACACCCCAATTGCCCTTACATAATGGTTATAAAAATAACTCAAATAGAACTTAATGAGCTATAGCTTTATATTTTAAAAATAACATTTGTTATGGCTACATATATAACTAAAGTCATTTAAACTCTACACATAGAGAAGAAGAACGTTGCAAGCAACGTTCTTTTCCTTTGTATACTATTTCATAGCACCAAGGATTGGTGGTACGATTTGTTTTTTACGAGACATAGTGTTAGGCAAGAATACACCATTGTCTTTAACTTCTTTTTCAAATGCTTTAGCTACAACAGCCTCTACATCACCGCTGAATAACAATGTAGTACTTTCATCAAGAATATTTGTAATCATGATATAAGATGCATCGTAGTTGTTAGCGCTGCGAAGAGACTCTAACGCTTGTACTAATTCACCTTGCTTAGCCAATACGTCAGTTGTATCCATTACAGAAATTTGACCGATAGAAATCGTTTTACCAGCTTCGGAGAATTCTTTCATGTCTGTACGAACAATATCATCGTTAGTCAAATCAGAAATATCTGCACCAGCCTTTAACATATCAAGGCCATAGGACTCGATATCTACACCAGCGATTTCAGCCAATTTGTGAGCCATTTCTTTATCTGTTTCAGTACATGTTGGAGAACGGAATAATACAGTGTCAGAAATGATAGCAGATAACATCAAGCCTGCAATAGCTTTAGGAATTTCTTGATTGTTTTCCATGTACAATTTAGTAATGATTGTATTGGAGCAACCTACTGGTTCTAAGCGCATGAATACAGGACCATCAGTTTCAAAGTCACCAATGCGGTGATGATCCACAACACCACACATATTCATTGATTTGTAACCATCGATAATTTGTTTAGATTCATTGTGGTCAGTTAAGTACAAATTGCCACCTTCTGGAGCAAACTCTTCCCAGTTCTTAACGATTTGCGGATGTTCAAAACCAAAATGGTTCAAAATGTATGTTGTTTCTTTATTTGCTTCACCTGCACATACTGGAGTTGCTGGTGTGCCCATTTGTGTTAACAAATTAGCAAAGGAAATAGCAGAACAAATAGAATCTGTGTCAGGGCTTTTATGACCTGCTACATATGTTTTTACGTCACTCATAATATACCTCTTTTATCTTTAGTTTCACATTTTATATTGACCTAGGTCAATCCGATTTTTAACTATATTATTATATCATAAAACATACAAAAAAACACGCCACTACTTAGTAGTGACGTGTTTTTTGTCTATCTATATTAAGAGCTAATATAGAAAATTATTAATGATCTTTTTTACGGTTTGTTAACAAACCAGGACCAAGTGTTTCAATGATGATGAACAACATTGGAATGATAAAGATACCAAACAATGTTGCAGTTGTCATCCCTGCTACTACTGTAATACCCATGGATGTACGAGCACCAGAACCAGCACCTGTAGATACTGCCAATGGTAATACACCGAGGATAAATGCGAAGGACGTCATCAAGATTGGACGCAAACGAATTTTTGCAGCTTCTATAGCAGCATCAACTACGTTCATACCGCGCTCGTCAACACGAATCTTCGCATATTCGATTATCAAAATCGCATTTTTCGCAGCCAAGCCTACTAATGTTAAAAGACCTATCTGCATGTAAATATCGTTAGCTAAGGCATATCTACCTGTAAAGTTCAACAAGAATGGTACTAATGCGGCACCAATCATACCAGATGGTACGGAGAACAATACGGCAAATGGAACCTTCCAAGATTCATACAAGGCCGCCAAGATCAAGAATACGAAGACTAGACCTAAACCAAGAATCATCATAGTTTGAGAACCAGCTTTTAACTCTTCACGAGATTGACCAGCCCAATCATATGTATAACCTGTAGGTAATGTTTTAGCTGCCGCCTCTTTCAATGCATTAATAGCATCACCAGAGGAGTAACCACGTGCTTGAGAACCGCCGATTTGTACGGCCATAGCATTATCAAAACGAGTAATACTAGATGGCATACCAGTTTGTTCCTTCGTAATGTAATTAGATACAGGAACCATAAGGCCCTTACTATTACGAACAGCTAACATATTAAGCTGATCTGCATTTTGACGATACGCATCTTCAGCTTGAACTACTACTTTATAGTTTTTGCCATATGTAGTAAAGTCATTGACTTGGATACTGCCATAGAAACCTTGTAATGTAGTAAAGATATCTGTTAAAGCAACACCATCTTGTGCCGCTTTTTCACGGTTAATATCAAATTGCAAGGACGGAGTAGAAGTATCAAAAGTAGTATAAATACTTTGAATAGCCGGACTCTTACGAGCTTCCGCTAAGAATTCATTAGCACGTTCAGCCATAACTTGTGGACTATCACCAGCTTTGTTAATAAGGTACATGCTAAAGCCACCAGTAGTACCAAGACCTGGAATAGATGGTGGATTCATAGCGATAACTGTTGCTTCAGGAACACCTTGTGCAGCAAAGCCAAATGTTTGACCAACTAGAGCATTAATAGAGTCAGCTTGAGTGGTACGATATTTCCAATCAGACATAGTGGCAAAGATAACACCAGCACTAGATTTTTGACCACCACCTAGAAGGTCAAAGCCTGCTACAGTAAACACAGATTGGAATAATTGTTCTTCCTCAGGTTTCTCAGGATCATTTTTACCTTCTAAGAAGGAAGCAATCTTCTCAAGTGTTGCCATAGTACGCTCAGATGTAGCACCTGGCGGTTCATTAACAGCAATCATATAGTAACCGCTATCCTCTGCAGGAACAAAGGACGTTGGCAAGAAGTGGAATACTAAACCTGTACCACCTGCAAAGATAAGCAATGCAATGACAGTCAAGCTTAGTCGATGACTTAGACGGGCTAATTGGATACCATACCAATTACTGAATCGCTCAAGAGCATCGTTAAACTTGTTCAATTGACGATGTAACCAATCTTCATGCTCCTTAGGAGTATGAGGTTTTAACATAGTAGCACACAAGGCAGGTGTTAAAACGAGGGCTACAATGGCAGAAATAACAACGGAAACAGCAATTGTTAATGCAAACTGTTTATAAAGAATACCTGTCATGCCCCCCATGAAGGCAACTGGAATAAATACAGCTGACAATACAAAGGCGATACCAATAACAGGACCTTGTACATTCTCCATCGCTTTAATAGCAGCCTCTTTTGGAGGTAAGCCATTATACTTTAATTCATATTCAACCGCTTCTACTACAACGATAGCGTCATCCACGACGAGGCCGATGGCCAATACCATTGCAAATAGGGTTAATGTATTAATGGAGAAATCTAAAATGACAAAGGCACCAAATGTACCGAGCAAAGATACTGGTACGGCAATCATTGGAATGATTGTGGAGCGCCAAGATTGTAAGAATACATAAACTACAACTAAAACGAGGAACAATGCTTCAATGAAGGTATGTTCAACCTCATTAATAGAGGCACTAACGAATTTTGTATTATCTACAACTACCTTATATTCTAAATCAGGCGGGAAAGATTTAGATTGTTCGTCTAAAACCTTCTTCACGTTAGCGATAGTCTCTAATGCATTCGCATCACTTTGAAGAGAAATAGCAAAACCAGCAACTTCTTTATGAGCAGATTTAGCAATAAAGTTATAGTCTTTAGCACCAATTTGAATACGGGACACATCTTTTAAATGGAGAACCTTGCCATTGGAGTTCTTAATCGCAATGTTACCGAATTGTTCCGGTGTTACTAAACGACCGTCAATTTTAATAGGATACTGGAATGCTTGTTGACCATTTGTAGGATTTTGACCAACTGTACCAGCAGCAGCTTGAAGGTTTTGCCCTCTAATTGCAGCCGTTACTTCAGATAAAGTAACGCCTAGTTTTTGCATTTTAGCAGGATCTAACCATATGCGCATAGAATAGTCAGAACCGAACTCTTGCACGGAACCTACACCTTTGATGGATTTAATAGCATCCATCATGTAGTTTGTTCCATAGTTTTTCAAGAATGTAGAATCATATGTACCGTTTGGGGAGTTCAAAGAGAAAATCAAGGCCATGTCGCCAGATGATTTTGTTGTTGTAACCCCTACGGCTTGAACCTCCGCAGGTAATTGTGAAAGCGCTGCTTGTACACGGTTTTGTGTATTAACCGCA
>NZ_CAKPTN010000073.1 GCF_934190855.1 uncultured Veillonella sp.
CGTCCCGAACGATATCCATAATATTCTTTGGTACTGGTAAGATACCGAGTTTATCAGGGCCAAAGATTTCTTTTGGAGTACCATCCTTATTATCGATACGGCTCACCACATATGGTCGATATTTAATACCACCATTGGCGACTTCACTGAGCATAACCGCCATTTGTAACGGCGTAGCCAAGGTGAAAGACTGACCGATGGCCGCATCAAAGGTTTCCCCTAAATACCAATCCTCATCAAAAACTTTACGTTTATATGCAGGGCTTGCCATATTACCAGCCGCCTCGCCAGCTAGATTAATACCCGTTTTTTCACCGATACCAAAGTAGCCTGCATATTTTACGAGTTCCTCTATACCAACGCGATTACCCATTTCATAGAAGTAAACGTTGTCCGACTTGGCAAGGGCTTTATTAAAGTTAAGCCAACCTAATGCTTCACCTTCTGCATTTCTCTTATCAATAAGCCAGTGTTTACCACTATCGAAGATCATCTCTTCAGGTGTAACCTTTTTAAGGTCTAATGCAGCCGTACCAGTAATAATCTTGAATGGAGAACCTGGCGGATACTCACCAGAAATAACCTTATTGTCAAAAGGATGATTTTTATCGTTATTAAGCTGATTCCACTGAGCCGTTGTAATGCCTTTCGCAAACCAGTTTGGATTGAACTCAGGAGCACTAACCATGGCTAAAATGGCACCTGTATTAGGGTCCATGGCTACCACAGCAGCCCCTTGGGCAGGAATGCCTTGAGCTCGCAATCGATCCAATTGATTTTTAACGGCTTCTTCCGCAGCCTTTTGTAAGTTCACATCGATAGTTAGATGAATATTAGAGCCAGGAACCGTATGTTTTCGGTCCACCTCTGCCACAGGACGACCTGTAGCATCTACCTCTACCTGCTTACCACCATCGGTACCACGCAAAATAGAATCATATAGTTTTTCTAAACCAGAACGACCTAAAATAGTACCACCGCTAACAAGGGTATTCGGGTCCTTCTGTTTAAGCTCTTCTAGTTCCTCTTCGCTCACTTCCCCTACATAGCCAAAGAGCTGAGACGCCATCGTCTCATATGGATAGTAGCGAAGTGGCTCAACGTCTATGGTTACACCAGGCAATTCATGACGATGTTCCTCAATAGTTGTTACTACGTCCATTGAAATATCATTGGCAATACGAATCGGTTCATAACCATACTTGTGATCATTAACCTTTTTCGTAATATCTTCAGGCTTCATTTTAAGTAACGCTGCTAATTTAGCAACTTCACCTTCATCTAAGGCCTTGCCTGTTGGCATAATGGAAATAGTATAGGCTGGTCTAGAGCCAACTAAGATCTGACCATTCCGATCGTACATAATACCACGAGCTGCTGTCATCGTAACCATGCGTAGTCGGTTACCTTCCGCCTTAGCTTGATAATAACCACCAGCCAAGATTTGTAGCGTCAACAAACGCAGTGCTAACACTATAAATATGGCCGCTACAATGTAAAAGAGTACATCAAAGCGACTCGTTTTTTTCCGTTTATAGAGGCCTTCAAGCACTCTTTCACCCCCTAACCAAACTTACCAAATATAATCTTGCTCTTCCTCTTTGCGCCACAATAAGCCATGCACAATGGCAGCCAAGACGCCATTCCAAAACAGAACAGGTACGACCATATGTAGCAAATATACACCTAGATGTAAATCGCCACCGCTGGCTAATATCATAAAGCTACGGATCAAACCATCCAACAATGTGCAGATAGCCACAATGGCACTTGACCAATACCAACGTTCTTCATAAATGCGATGTTTTACAGCAGATAACAAATACACCACAATTACATAAGGAAAGAAATGAAGCCCAAAGAAGTTAGATATCAATACATCGTGAATGATACCGCCCACAACCGCTGCCATAATGCCCATGCGACGACCTTTAAACAGCGTTACCATAACGATAATGGTCAAAATCAAATTAGGTAACCAGTTTGTATGGAATATAGCAGGCAACAGTTGCGCCTGAATAAAGTAAATTAAAAATCCACAAAGGACTAAAGCTAGACGCGTCATTGTTTAACGGCCCCCTTTACCCCTTCCACTTGATCTCGTTGCGTTTGAGGCACAAGTTTAGGCTCAAGCTCAGGCTTTTGCGGTGCACTGAGAGATGATGAAGTTAACACAAACACCTCTTCAATATGAGAGAAGTCAACACTTGGTGTGACTACAGCATTTTTCACAAAGCCTTCTGTATCATTTTCAATAGATTGTACATTGCCAACTGGTAACCCTTTTGGATAGATGCCGCCGTAACCAGAGGTAATCAATTTATCCCCTACTAATACGTCACCATCGCGAGCGATGTTTACCATGGACGGTGTGCGTGGCGTATTGCCATTACCTTTTACAACACCAGACAAGCGAGATTCAGGACGCTGTACGAGAATACCTACTGCACTACGAGGGTCAAGAATCGTTTGCACGCGAGCAGAGTGTGGATATACGTCAGTAATGAAACCAACTACACCACTTGGTACAACGACGGCCATATTCACGGCCATGCCTTCTTCACTACCTTTATCAATGGTGAAAGTATTTGTCCACGTACCGTAATCCTTAGTAATAACACCGGCCAAGGTCATAGAAAACTCTGGATGATTACTCTTATAGTTCAACAGTTGTCGTAGGCGAATATTTTCTGCCACAACCTCGTCATAGTTAACAACCTTTTGCTCTAATGCAGCTTTACGAGATGCTTCTGCTTCACTTTCAATGGTAGAAGAAATTGCATTATTCAGCACCGTAAAGCTAGTTTGTACCCCCTCTAATAGACGGGCAGAGCCGTAGGCAAAAGGAGTCGTAATACCTTCAAGGGTAACGGTAACAAAAGGAATACTAGTTCGTTGTTTCCAAGCAAAACCAAGTAACGCCAATAGGATACAGCTAATGACAACGACGATAATTAATTTTTTATCTGACTGTATCATACTAGTCTCGGCCCTTTCTATTCTTAGAATTTACAATAAAACGCGATAAGCTCACTAAATCGGAAGATGCCCCGTTAAGACCTACAACAACCTTTGTTTCAGGTGCTTCTGGCACATGCACTGGCACACCTAACTCAGTACCGATACGATCGGCTAAGCCAGCTAGTCTAGCAGTACCACCTGTGAGCCATATGCCGTGCTGCATAATATCCGCTACGATCTCGGGAGCAGCAGAACGAATCATTTGCTTTACTTCATCAAGTAAGCCCGCAATACAAGTGTCAATAATTTGATACACTTCGGATTGATGAATTACGCAACGTCTGCCCAAGCCATTCATCATATCACGACCTTGGAAGGCATACTCAGCATCCTCTAAAGGAGCGATAGCAGTACCTACGGTATGTTTAATATCTAATATAGTTTCATCTGATACGATTACACCAAAGCACTCTCGTACATAACGCAATAGTGCATTATTAATATCAGAACCTCCAAAGCGTATCGTTTTACTATCTACGATCCCACCTAAGGATACGATGCCCATATCAACAGTACCACCGCCGATATCGATAATCATAGAGCCACGTGCTTCGAAGATAGGAACGCCACAGCCAATCCCTGCCGCTACAGGGCGTTCAATGAGGAATACCTCTCGAGCACCTGCTTGAATAACAGCATCCATCATAGCTCTTTGTTCAACATCAGTCATGCCGCAAGGAACACCTACGAGAACTCGAGCACGACGTAATGCATTGGAAACCTTATTTAAAAAATAGTTAAGCATGGTATGCATAACGCGATAGTCGACGATAAAACCGTCTTTTAAAGGCGTCAAAGGGCGCCACATATCTGGCATACGCAATACGAGGCGTGCCGCTTCATCCCCAACAGCAACTACCTTTTCTTGCTTTGTATCTGTAGCTATAATCGATGGTTCGCTTATAACGGTTCCTCGCGTCCCACCCATGAGGCGCGTTTGTATGGAACCAATATCTATACTTACATCTCTTCCTAGAGTAGGTAAAATGGAACTCATAGTAATTTCTCCTTCATTACATCATCATTCCATTTTACCATAGATAGAGCGACTTTTTCCATTGATATCGGGGCTTTTTGCTATATTAAAAGCACTCATTAATTAAAACCTCCTAGATATCAAAATTCAGGATAGATTCAAATGAGTGCTTTTTTACAATCTTATTTAGTTTTATTTCTATTCTATTTAGTTCAGCTTAATTTACCAATTTCACTGAGGCTCGTAAATTCATTATCGCCGATAACGATATGATCTAGTACAGGAATTCCCATGAATTGACCAGCACTAACGAATAGTTTTGTTAATCGTATATCCTCATCGCTAGGTCTACTATCTCCTGACGGATGGTTATGAATTAGAATAATAGCCGCCGCATTACAAGCTATGGCCTTTTTAAACACAGCCCGTTGCTCCACTAGACTAGATACTAAACCACCATTAGAAATATGCTCTAACTGAATCAGCTTATTTCGAGAGGTCAGCATAGCAGCCCATACATGTTCGACCTCTTCGTGACGCAATCGTTCCATTACGTATTGAGCTATCACAAAAGGCTGCGAAAAATCTTCATAAGTTTCCTTTATCTTTAGCTCCCCTAGCCGTCTTCCCATTTCAAGAGCGGCACATAAAGTTACTGCTTTATCTGTACCAATGCCCTTAATTTTCACGAGGTCTTCAACGGTCATTCGATTGAGCCCATATACGCCATCATCGAAGGACTTTACGATATCACTAGCCAGTGAGATTGCGGACTGTCCCTTTACACCCGTTCGCAATAAAATTGCTAGTAACTCCTCCATCGCCATGTGAGATGGCCCTAAAGTAAGAAACTTCTCTCGTGGCCGTTGAAAAGGTAACATGTCTTTTACACTTACAGTTGGTACTTCCATAGAATCGCTCCATTCAAATAGATAACTCCATCTATCAATCAAGTAACCAACACATCTACTCTCTTTATATATTTCTTGCACAGCACAGCACAGCACAGCACAGCACAGCACAGCACAGCACAGCACAGCCAATTATAACCTATAACGATAAAAAGATAGCGTTATTTAGCTCCTAATGCTTTACATAGTTCGTCATAAACATGCTCAACCGGCAATCCCACTACATTGGTATAAGAGCCTTCTATTTTCTCTACCCATAAAGCGCCTTTACCTTGAATGCCATAGGCCCCTGCCTTATCCATAGGCTCACCACTAGCAATGTAAGATTCGATTTCAAAAGGTGCTAATTCTTTGAAGTACACCTTTGTTTCATTGTGAAAGACCACTTCTTTCCCTTTGATGAGAAGCACTACGCCAGTTATTACAGAATGACATCTACCCGACAAACGTTCTAGCATTTGCCGTGCATCAGCTTCATCTTGAGGCTTGCCTAACACTTCGTTATCTAGGACCACAATAGTATCAGCACCGAGCACGATACTACCTTCAGGAACACCTACTGCACAACGAGCTTTACCTAGGGCTTGAGCTTTTACCATTTCAATAGGACTATCGTAACCTTCATTAGGTTCTTCATAAGTACTGGACACAACGATATGATCAATACCAACTTGTGTTAATAATTCAGTTCTGCGTGGTGATTGACTCGCCAAATATAATCCGGCCATAAACACTCCTTTTATGTATTATAAACATTCTTTACATCAATAAAGCATCAATAATACTACAGTAATACATCAATGATTATTTAGTTTCCTCGGAGGCAACTTTAGTATCCTCTGCTGAAGACGTTAATTTATTGTAATATTCTTGTACATCTTCACCATGTTTTACTGCATCAGCACGAACTGTCGCATAAAATACGATATCTGCTTGAGGCACGCGAATGCGACCTGGAACTTTTTCTTCTAAAATTTCAAAGAATCTATCTTCTGCTTTCAACAACAAACGACCATTCTTAACCTTATTTCCCTCTACGATAGCATACACCAGAGACCAGATCGGACGTGGATCAGAGGTGGAGCATTTTCTATATTTGTAGCGGTATTTAATATTCGACAATAGCTCACGCTCAAATTTGAACACCCCATCAATCATGTCATAGTCTACTTCAAAATGGCGTTTTCTAAAGAAAGAAGATTCTTCAATAACAAGTTTTGTATCTGTCAAAATATATGTATATCGACTAACCGCTTGTTTAACAATAACAATAATAGCCATAATTTCAATGAAATACTCAGCTAATAATACCGTATGTAGTTGAATGCTCCGATACGTTGTATATGCGACTGCACAAAGCAACAAGAATACAAAACACATTACTAATAACTCTGCACTTTTAGCGCGCTGAGACTTCTCTTCATATAATACCGTCATGCTTTACCCCTTTTAATGAAATCACTACTTAATAACTATACATCCTATTATAAGATATTCTATACATAAAAACTACAAAAACCCCGTCCATATCTAAGATATAGACGGGGTTTAATGACTCTATTAGTCACCTAGTTCAGATACGAACTATATTATTTTTTCAAAGCTGCTGTAATACGTTGAGTATCGCGAGCAATCATGATTTCTTCGTTTGTAGGAATTACGAAGATTTTAACTTTGGAGCCTTCAGCACTGATTTCTTGTTCTTTACCACGAACATTGTTGCGTTCGGAGTCAATACGAGTGCCTAAGTATTCTAAGCCATTGCAGATTGCATCACGGTTACCGATACCGTTTTCACCGATACCAGCTGTGAATACGATAGCGTCAACACCACCCATAACCGCTGCAAACGCACCAATTACACGGCGAACTTTATAGTGGAACATGTTCAATGCTAATTGAGCATGTTTGTTACCATTAGCTGCTGCTTCTTCGATAACACGGAAGTCATTAGACACACCGGAAATACCAAGTACACCGGATTTTTTGTTCATTACAGTATCAACTTCTTCGTAGTTCATACCAGTTTTGTTCATCAAGAATGGAACGATAGCTGGGTCAATATCACCAGAACGAGTACCCATGATCAAACCGGACAATGGAGTGAAGCCCATTGTAGTATCGATGGAACGGCCGCCTTTAATCGCTGCCACGGAGGAACCGTTACCCAAGTGACATGTGATAATGCGAAGATCGGACATGTGTTTACCCATCAATTCAGCACAACGTTGTGCAACATATTTGTGGGACGTACCATGGAAACCATAACGACGGATGCCATAGTTTTCATAGTATTCATAAGGAAGCGCATACATGTATGCTTCTTTAGGCATTGTTTGGTGGAATGCAGTATCGAATACGCCAACTTGTGGTACGTTAGGCATAATAGCTTGGCAAGCTTCGATACCTTGAATGTTTGGAGGATTGTGCAATGGTGCTAAGGAGCAACATTCGTTCAATGCATCCATAACAGCTGGAGTGATTAATACGGAATCAGCAAATTTTTCACCGCCATGTACTACACGATGACCAACAGCGTCGATTTCGTCCATAGACTTGATTACACCATATTCAGCATCAACTAAAATATCAAGCAAAATGCGAAGTGCTTCTTTATGGTTTAAGATTGGTTCAACGCGTTCTAATTTGTCTGCGTTAGGACGTTTGTGAGTGAAGATAGCGTCTTGATCACCAATCTTTTCAAAAAGACCTTTTGCCAATTCTGTTTCTGTTGTCATATCAAGTAATTGATATTTCAAGGAAGAACTACCGCAGTTAACTACTAATACGTTCATCGATTAACCCTCTTTCTGTTGTGTAACTTGAATCTTGTTTTGAATTTCTTTGCTGATATCAGCGCCTACCTGATCCTTTTCAGGATATTGGTAGATTATATTCCACAATACGCCTTGATCTAAGAATACGTATTGAGAAAATCTAAATGTTTGCCCTTGCGTTGCATATGTTACATCTATTTTCTTAGCAGATGTTCCACCCAATGCTACGGACTCTTCCTTGATGGTTGCACCCAGTTTAGTGAATTCAGACTTGCTACGATTCAAGAACTCATCAACCGTAGGCAATGGCTTGTTTTCACCAGCACGCAACGCTTCAACCTCAATTACCATATGTTCTGTAACAGACCCATAAATATCGATAGGGTATCCATCATCAGTCATATTTTTGGTGCTTTTACCCATTTCATAAGGC
>NZ_CAKPTN010000074.1 GCF_934190855.1 uncultured Veillonella sp.
GCATAGGAGCGAGCCAAGCCTAAGAAAGCTTGTAATTCATCGATTGTACCATAAGCTTCTACGCGTAAAGATGATTTCTGTACACGTTCACCTGTGTATAAACCAGTTGTACCAGCATCACCTGTTTTTGTATAAACACTACTTGCCATATTATTACCTCCTATAGATATACATGGATGTAGAAATAAAAGCTACATGATCTCAACCTTGAGATTATTTGTATTCTGGGAACCAAAGGCTAACTTCACGAGCAGCAGCTTCTGGAGAATCAGAAGCATGTACTACATTAGCGTCCAATGTTAAGGCATAGTCACCGCGAATACTACCAGGGGCAGCATCTACAGGATTTGTCGCCCCGTTTAAAGCACGTACGGATACAATTGCATTCTCACCTGCTAAAACGAAAGCAAGAACTGGACCAGATGTAATAAAATCAACTAATTCACCAAAGAAAGGTTTTTCTTTGTGCTCTGCATAGTGTTCTTCAGCCAGTTCACGAGGTACTTGTAATAATTTTAATGCTTTAATAACAAGACCTTTGCGTTCATAGCGGCTAAGAATTTCACCACTTAATTGACGCTTGACAGCATCTGGTTTAATTAAAACTAATGTTTCTTGCATGATATCCTCCTGTAGATACGAATTAGAATTTTGCTTTTTCTTTATATTTAGGATTCATTGCTTGTTTTTTTAGCTTTTCAATACGTTCTTCTGTACGAGGATGTGTACTAAAAAGATTACTCAAGCTTTCACCAATACCCATCATAGGGTTAATAATAAACATATGGGCTGTTGCATTACTCGCGTTTGGCAAGGCACCATGTTTAGAATAGTAATCGATTTTAGCAAGAGCAGAGGCCAAAGCTAACGGATTACGACACATGTCTCCGCCACCTTCATCAGCTAAGAATTCTCTAGCACGAGAAATGCTCATCTGAATAAGACCGGCTGCGATAGGAGCAATAATGATGGCACCAATTAATGCTAAAGGATTAGATCCTTCTCGATCATCGGAGCGACCAAAGATTGCAGAGAATTGAAGAACGTGAGCAATCATAGAGATAGCCCCCGCCATCATCGCAGCAATGGTACTAATTAAAGTATCGCGATTCTTAACATGTGTTAATTCATGTGCTAATACACCTTCTAATTCATCATCAGTTAATAAACGTTGAATACCTTCAGTAACGGCAACTGCAGCGTTACTTGGATTTCTACCTGTGGCAAATGCATTAGGTACTTCACTAGGAATGATATATACCTTTGGCATTGGTAAATTACCATTTTTAGCCAATTTTTCTACCATACCATATAATTTTGGATGAGATTGTGCAGTAACTTGTTGAGCATTATATTGGGCTAACACAATTTTATCGCTAAACCAATAGGACATAAAATTCATGCCCATAGATACTGCGAACATAGCCATCATGCCAGTTCTACCGCCAATCATATCACCTAAGACCACTAAAATGGCCGTTAGTGTAGCTAATAAAAGCGTTGTTTTCATACTGTTCATAGTTTCCTCCAATTATAGTTATGGACTATGCCTAACACTATAATTATACCACAAACTAGATAATTGACGCTCCTGTTGTGTCTGCTTCTAAGCAATAGGTTTTATTTTCAATGCCATTAGCTGTAAATACAGCACCCATCGCATTTGCTACATCTTGCACATGGTCTTTATCTACATAAGCAATTAATGTAGAACCAGATCCACTAATCGTGGCACCGTAAGCACCAGCAACTTTTGCAGCCTCAAACACTTCATCACAATGTGGAATCAATGTTTTACGGTAAGGTACATGCAAATTATCATCTAATGCAACAGACAAATTACTTAATTGATGCGTAATTAGGCTTGTTACAAACAAAGATGCATGACTTACATTTTGTACAGCCTCTTTGAATGGCACGTGGTTCGGTAAAACAGAACGAGCATATTCAGTTGATACCATAACCTCTGGTACGACAACAGCAAAATGCAATTCAGAAGGTACAGAAATAACTGTATTTAATACTTTTGTCTTTAAACCTGTAGCACAACATAGATTGCCATAAATAGCTGGTGCCACATTATCTGGATGACCTTCCATGCGATTTGCTATAACAAGTAACTCTTCCTTAGAAAGTGGTTGTTTTACTAATGCATTCGCAAGTAAAAGTCCCCCTACAATCGCCGTACTACTACTGCCTAAACCACGAGATGGTGGGATTAAGGTTTCAGACGTAATATGTCCATATTGAATCGGTTCTTGAGCTGTAGCAAAAACTTGATCCATCGCAAATCCAATGAGATTCTTTTTTGGATCTTCGGCGCGTAAAATTTCTGCACCGAAGCCCTCAAAAGTATATGTATATTCTGTAGCATTTACATCAGGTGTAAAGCTAAAAATATTATAAAGATTTAAGGCTAAACCTAAGCAATCAAAACCAGGGCCACAGTTAGCACTAGTGGCAGGTACTTGTACGCGAACAGTGTTCATAGTTTAAGCTTCCATAATACGAATTACACTATTAACAGACTTAACGGAACGCAAGCTATTAAAGGAATCGATAAGATTTAAAATATAAGATCTAGGACATTTAGATGTAACAATAGCCAATACGGCAGTTTCTGGATCCATATTTCTTTGAACGATGGATAGAACAGAAATCTTTTGTTCCGCTAATTTGGCAGAAATTTTAGCCAATACACCTGTTTTATTATCTACAGCTAAACGTAAGTAGTAGCTAGATTGAATTTTACCTGGAGAGTAAATATCTTTTTGATCGTAATAGAATGGTTTTAAACGACCTGTTTCATTGTAAGAAACATTTTTTGCTACTTCCATAATGTCAGATACTACAGAGCTACCTGTTGGTAAGCTACCTGCACCACGACCATAAAGCATTACGTCGTCAATACCATTGCCCTTAACGTAGATCGCATTATAGGACCCACGAACGGATGCCAATGGATGTGTAGTAGGAATAAATGCAGGATAAACATTTAAAGATAAGCCTTGAGCAGTTTCTTTAGCAATACCTAATAATTTGATGTTGTATCCAAACTCTTTGCCAAATTTAATGTCCTCTGTATCAATACTTGTAATACCTTCTACCGTTACATCTTCAAAGAAAATGCGACGGTTAAAGCTAATGGATGCAAGAATAGCTAACTTACGTGCAGCATCAAGACCTTCTACGTCTGCTGTAGGATCTGCCTCAGCATAACCTAAATCCTGAGCCTCTTTTAAAACATCTTGATAACTTAAACCTTCTTCGGACATCTTAGTCAAAATAAAATTTGTAGTACCATTCATAATACCGATAAGTTCAGTAATGCGGTTACCCGCTAAGGATTCATACAATGTACGAATAATAGGAATACCGCCCAATACGGAAGCCTCAAAACGTAGATCTACTCCATTTTTACTAGCTAAATCCAATAAATATGGGCCAGACTCAGCCAATAAATCTTTATTAGCTGTTACGACGTTTTTCTTAGCCTTAAGAGCACCCTCTACACAGTCTTTAGCAAAGGTTGTGCCACCCATTAGCTCAACAACCATTTGAATATTATCATCTTGTAATACATCATCAATATTTGTTACATATTGAGCTGTTTCAGGCAAAGTAATGTGGCTATATTTTTCTGGATTACGTACATAGATTTTAGAAATTTCAACATTTACTCCTGTACGATTTCTTATAAGTTCAGCATTATCTTGCAATAAATTAAAAGTGCCTTGTGCAACAGTACCGAAACCTAATAACGCAATTTTTATAGTGGTCATAATAGTCCTACTCTCTTAACTAGCCTATGCTTGGCCTAAAATCTCTACTTTAATAATGCCCTTCATGGAGCGGATATCCAATAATAAATCTTCTAATGAACCTTGTAGGTCCTTAGTTTCAAAAGAAATGCTGCTATTGGCAATACCTTGTAATGGAATATCTTGATTAATTGTCAAAATACTGCCGTTACGCTCAGCAATAGCTTTTAAAACACTGGACAACATGCCGGATTCATTAGACATGGAAACATAAATACTAACTATTTTCCCTTGAGCAATTTCAAAGAACGGAAATACATAGTCTTTGTATTTATAATACGCAGAACGACTTAAATCCATTTTTTCAACTGCTTCATTGATTGTTTTAACTTCACCTAATTTAAGAATTTCTTTTACTTTGATCGTCTTTTTAATCGCTTCTGGTAAAATATCTTCTTGCACCAGATAAAACTTATCTTTTTTTGGTTTAGACATAGAGTACACTCCCTTATTGTTCTCTTGAAGTTTCTTGGGCTACAAATTGGCGCCCATATAATGTTAATACTGCATACATACCGATAAAAAATGGCAAATATTCAGCCACAACACGCCATGCTACAGCTACAATACCAACTGTGCCATTAGGTACAAAGGAACTAAACAATACTACAAATAGTCCTTCTGCAATCCCTGTTCCCCCTGGAGTTGGCGCAAAATACAAAATAAGATTTAATAAAATCATACGATCTAAAATATCGATGATTGGAATATGTGGTGTAAAAGCAAACATTAATGCCGGTGCAATACAATACAAGCATAATAAGCTTAGACCAGACTCAATAAATACTATAAAAGATTGGACCGGTTGTTTATAGAGTAAGCCAAGACCTTGATTTAACGTTTCTAATTTAGAAAGCCAATCCTTAGTTTTATGAGCTTTAAAACGCTGCGCTAAATTATAAACAAACTGTCTCATATATTTAGTCTGTAATATATATGTTCCCAGTAATGTTGCTATAACGGCAAGCACAGCAAACAGCAACAACATATCTCGTGAAATATAGGGGATTTCAATAGCATCTCGTAAAAATACTATAGGCAACATAATGACCAAAAACATAATGGAAAATACGGTGCGTATTAATACGATTGGCGTACCTTTAGATATGGGTACACCATAACTTTTTAATACTAGTACTTGAGCTACGGCACCCCCACTAGCACCAGGTGTTAACATAGCCATAAAGTAGTTACTAAAAATAACACGTAGAACTGCTTGGATTGATAGTTTGTAGCCCCCTATTTTAACAAGACGCTGCAAGCGAAGGCCATCAAAATACATACCTACCGCCAGCGCTGCAATTGCTAATAATAAAGATACACTATTAAAAGACGATATAGTTTTTAATGATTCTAAGTCGATAGTATAGTAAATAATCCCTACTGATACGGCTAATAACAAGAGAAACATAAAAATGCCTCTCTTCATCATTTTACTCATATCAAGTCTCCATAATTAATGAGCTCTATACCATGTTGTCGTATATACAATCGCGTATGACTGGAACAAAGTGCATGTAACTCATCTTCCCAGTGATACCCCCAGTTATAACGCTTACCTAGAATTGTATTACTAATACCTGGATGCACCATCAATTCATGCGTACCAGAATTATTATTTACCTTTTTCAAAATCCCCATCAATGATTTTTGGTTTATATTTCCGCCATTAATCATCCCCCAGAAATATTGAGTGGTCAACATATTGTTATTGCGTACTGTTGGCCTTGCATTAGCAGCAACAGTTGATAAGCCAACCTTACCTAAGAAGCGTGATGGAGAAGATATATAGTTCATAAAGCCTGTAGATTCATCTGGTATCCGAATAGCATGTATACCAAAGGATTTTGCTTGTTCAATAACTATAGGTAATACCGTAGGCAATACATGCATATGTTGATGACCATCAACATGAGTAATCTTTAATCCGGTATCAACAATTTGAGTCATTTGTGCATGAATCTCTTTACGTAATTCACTGTAATTAATTTTGCCAGAGTATATGCGTTTAATAAAATCAACATAACTCTCTGGAAAAACACCTTCATTTGTTACGAGTGAAGGAACTTCAGCTGGATCACATACTGGTTTTAGTCCACCAACTAAAGCAATATGAATACCAATGCCCAACTTAGGGTTTTCTTTCGCCATACTAACAGCTTCCGTAAAAGCTTCTCCACCTGCTAATAAAGAGGTGCTAGTAATGATACCTGTACGATGACCGTCAATAATGCCAGCATTAACCGCACTATGAAGGCCAAAATCGTCTGCATTTACAATTAATTTGGACATAGTTTTCTTCCTTTTCATTAAAAAAGGGGAGAACTTTGTTCTCCCACAAAGGATATATGTTATTGTACCAAATACACAACTAATAAATCAATACAAAAGCCCTCTACTTGTATACTAGTAGAGGACTTTTTATAATGTTATAAATTTTTATCATAAATATAAAAATGAACTTTTAATTCATCAATTGCTCTTGAACCTTATACATACATAAGGCAGCTGCTACACTTACATTTAAAGACTCCATATCGCCATACATAGGAATCATAATACGATTTGTACACAGATTCATAACTTCTGGAGTCACACCATTACCTTCATTGCCTAACACTAACATAGTTCGTTTGGCATACTCTACAGAATAATATAGTTCAGAATCTTCTAAAGCCGTTACATAAGTAGTCATATTTGATTCAGCTACAATATCATTTAACATTGATAAGGTAACATCTTCATATAAAGGTATTTTATGTAAAGCGCTCATTGTACTGCGCACCGTCTTATCATTAAAAGGATCTACAGTACCTTTCATCAAGAATATCCCTTTAACACCTGCTGCAACTGCAGTGCGAATAATAGTGCCTAAATTACCAGGATCTTGGACCCCATCTAGTGTAATATATAAGCCGTCTTCAATAGTAACAGAATCAATAGCATGTTTTGGCTTGGCTACTATAGCAACAACACCTTGACCATTTACAGTATTATCTACTTTATCAAATACAGGATCTTGTACGATATACGTAGGCACTGATTGAATAGAGTCTAAGTTTAATAAATCTAAAACATTTTTATCTTGTGATTTAGATTCACGAATAACAATTGTTTTGACTGCACCCATAGCTGCTATATCACGAATAGAGCGGATGCCTTCAACAATATATTCACCATTTTTTTGACGATTCTTACGCTGACCTAATGAAATAATACGCTTAATCGTTTTATTATCTTTCGATTGGATAAATTCCATACTAACTCCCGCTTTGTTGATTACTCCAGAGATTATAAAAGGCACCGTTCAAATTGATAAGCTCTTCAAAAGCTCCTTTTTCTAATATTTTACCATATTCTAGGTACACTATTTTATTAGCATCTTGTACAGTGGAAAGTCGATGAGCAATGCTTACGATGGTTTTGCTACCTCGTATATTTTCAATGCTAGCTTGAATTTGTTTCTCCGTATGACTATCAATATTGGCTGTAGCCTCATCTAGCAATAGAATAGGTGTTTTTCTAATTAGAGTACGTCCAAATGCCAATAATTGCTTTTGACCATCAGACAACAAGGAACCTAAATAACCTACAGGTGTATTATAGCCCTCTGGTAAATGTTCAATCATAGAATCTAAATTCACTTGTTTCGCTGCATCTACCATATCCTCATATGAAATAGACGTGTCAAAAAGTGTTAAGTTATCCTTTATAGAACCTTTGAATAAATACGCTTGCTGAAAGACATAGCCCATTAAATGACGCAGTACAGAACTATCATATTTCGCAATATCAATGCCATTAATATAGATAGCACCTTTTGTAGGCTTATAAAGTCCCATTAACAAGGATAGAAGTGTTGACTTACCACTACCAGAAGGGCCTACGATGCCTATAAATTCCCCTGCTTTAATACTTAACGTAAAGTCCTCTAACGCGTATATATCGTTATTGTCATAAGAAAACCATACATGATCAAAGTCAATAGATTCAATATGTCTAAATTCATGAGGAACTTCATTAGCCATTTGACGCTCTTCTTCCTCTAATAAAGGAACTAATCTTTCCGCACCAGCTAATGCACTTTGTAATGAATTATATTTATCAGCTATTTCTTTTAATGGTTGAAAGAATCGATCCATATATTGGATGAAGGCAAATACAGTACCAGCATCAGCCACAGAATCTATTATATTTGTTGTAGTAAAAATAACGATTAATGCAACAAAGAAT
>NZ_CAKPTN010000075.1 GCF_934190855.1 uncultured Veillonella sp.
CAAGGAAATGGTGCTGGACACAATTGAACCGTTACAGGCAGCCATCCATTTGTACAAGAAGCATGGCTTTGTTGAATGTGAGCCGTACTATCATAATCCGATGGATGATGTTATCTATATGAGTAAATCACTTATTTGATAGCATCTATTAGATATTGTATGTATAAGAATCTTGAAATCTAGGTTCTAAGAAACTAGGAATTCATTGGAGGACTGTTATGCCAATTACTTATACAAACGAACGAAATTTTACTCCCCAGCAGGTAGCAGAGTTATTTTTATCTGTCCGTTGGGTAGTCGGTAAATATCCTGATCGGTTACATAAGGCTCTAATGAATTCTTCTCGTGTGATTTCTGCGTGGGATGGTGATCGTTTAGTTGGTCTTATCCGCGTTATGGATGATAGCGAGCTAGTGTGCTTTATAAATTATGTGCTAGTGCATCCCAACTATCAGGGCCATGGTATTGCAGGTCATTTACTTGAAATGGTGAAAGATGCTTACAAGTCTTACTTGTACATTAATGTTATGATTGGTGATAGCACTAATACACCGTTTTATGAAAGGCACGGTTTTAAGGTAAAAGAGAATTCCTTGCCGATGCAGTATCGCAATGTACCTAAATATACAGAAAAATAATAGGTGAATTAATATAAGGCTACACATAGGTATATCTATGTGTAGCCTTTATGGTGTAAACTATTTATACTAAAAATGATTTATTGTTAGCTGATTTATTTTGAAATGTAATATATAAAAATCTATAAATACACAAATAAATAGATAGATAGATACATAAAGAGGGACATTAATATGTTAATACGAAAAGCAACAACCGAAGATTTAGATTTAGTGACACATATTGAAGCAACTTGCTTTCCGCCAGCAGAGGCGGCACCTCATGAGGCCTTTGCAGAGCGATTAAAGTATTATGCAGGGCAGTTTTTAATTGCCTTTGATGGGGAAACTCCAATCGGTTTTATTGATGGCTTCGTAACAGATGATGAAATCTTAACAGATGAGATGTTCGCCGATGCTTCTCTGCATAATCCAAATGGTGCATGGCAGATGATATTTGGTTTAAACACATTGCCAGAGCATCGGAATCGTGGTGTAGGTGGTATGTTAATTGAGGCTTTTATCGACCTTGCGAGAGAGGAAAAGCGTAAGGGGGTTATTTTAACTTGTAAGGAAGAAAAGATTCATTATTACGCCAAGTTTGGCTTTGTAAATGAAGGTGAATCTGTATCTGATCACGGTGGTGCTAAGTGGTATCAGATGCGTGTTGTGTTCTAGCCATATAATTACATACAAAAGAAGAAGCTGAAATCTTGCAGAGTAGCATTGATTTCAGCTTCTTTTTGTTGGGAAAATATGTATTTTTGAAGGCGTCTAATTAACATTCATTAAATAAAATTAATTAAATGATTTCCTTTACCTGCGCTACACCTTTATCGGTGAGCATATAGTAACCATTTGTCACATATAGCAAGCCTTGTTTCTTAAGGTGTGATGCGGCTTGGTGTGTATAGTCTGGCTTCCAGTTCAGGTGTTCGTGAATGGTGCCAATACCGTTTTCAGTGGCTGCTATAGGCGTATTCATATGGGTATAGATATGACAGAGCATCATCATTTCTCGATAGTGACGGCGCAAGTGGCGTTGGCGTCGATAGGTGGCGATATAGCCCGTCTTTGGCGTGCCAATAACAGCGATTAATAGGGCGAGACCTATGGTCGTTGCGATAGCGCCTGCAATGGATACGTCTAGTGTGAAAGCAACTTCTGTACCGATGACAGCACAGATAATGCCGATGATGATACTGCTAATAAGCATGGCTTTCACAGAGTCGGTCCATAAATAAGCGATGACCGCTGGTCCAATCATGAGTCCAATTACGAGGATGGCACCGACCGCTTGGAACGAGGCCACTACGGTGAGGGATACCATGGTCATGAGGACGTAATGGATGAGGGCGGGCATAAAGCCGAAAAGCCCTGCTAGGAGTGGATCAAAGGTAGAGAGTTGCAGTTCCTTGTAGAATAGCATAACCAATACGAGGTTGATAAGCGCCACCACTAGGGAAATCCATAGTGATACAGGACCTAAGTCAGTGCCATTTACAATCCATCTGTCAAATGGAGCGAACGCAATTTCCCCTAGAAGTGCTGTATCTACGTCGAGATGAGCGTTGCCACTGTAGAGACTGACGAGGATGATAGCAATGGAGAAGAGAAGGGGGAAGATGATACCGATAGACGCGTCTTCGTTGACGAGGCCCGTGTTATGAATCATTTCTGTAAGCCATACAGTGCCTACGCCGACTAGCGTTGCTCCTACTAGAAGCAAGGGAGAGTTTAAGTCTTCCGTTACAAAGAAGGCGAGCACGATGCCGAGGAATACGGTGTGTGTAATGGCATCGGCCATCATGGACATGCGGCGTAGTACGAGGAATACACCCGGGATAGAGCACGCGATAGATACCGCAATGGCGATGAGTAAAATTTCTGTATGTACTGTCATGGGGCACCTCCTATACGAGGCTGCCCTCTCTCAGCTCTATATATCTTTTGTTGTAAATCAGCAGGGCTTATTCTCGCAGTTTCAGATAATAAAGCTTGTTTTGATTGTTTGTTTTTACGATATTGCCACAAGATGCCTCTATTAGGTGCAAAAATGAGGCTCAATAGGACGATAACCGACAGGATGACGATGATGGCAGGCCCTGTCGGTAGTTTTTGTACGGTTGTACTCCAGATAGTGCCGCCGATGGCAGATACCATGCCAAAGAATCCTGCTAGTATACACATGGTTCCTAGCTTGTTCGTCCACTGACGGGCCCCTACGGCCGGTGCAATGAGTAGAGAACTGATCAAGATAGCCCCTACCGACTGAATGCCGATGATAATGGTCATAATCAGTAGTGAACGATATAAAATGAGGGTAAAGGTGACAGGAATCTGTAATGTTTTGGCATATTCTACGTCAAAGGAAATGAGTTTTAGCTCCTTCCAAAATAGTGCAGTTAACACAATGATGATGAGTGCTGCCGCCGATGTAATGTACACATCGCGGGCTAATATGGTGGCGGCCTGTCCAAATATAAATTTTGAAAGCCCTGCCTGCCCTGCATTATTTAGGCTTTGTACGTAGGTGAGGAGAACCATACCGAGCCCAAAGAAGGCAGATAGTATAGTAGCCAAAGCGCCATCAAATTTGATTTTACTGTTTTCGACGGTGATGGTAATGAGCCAAGCTGCGGTAATTGAGGAGAGGGCAGCACCGGTGATGAGCACCTCGATATCCTTAATGCCTGTCAGCAAGAAGGCGATAACTACACCTGGTAGTGCTGCATGGGAGAGACCGTCACCGATGAGGCTTTCCTTGCGCAGTACTGCAAAGGTGCCCGCAATACCACTGGCGAGGCCTAAGAGCGCCGTGCCGAGTAGTACCATCTGCGTCGTATAGGATTGGAGTATGGTCATACAATCCTCCCCTTGCCGTAGGTGCGCTCGATGGCTTCCTCTGTAAACGTATCTGCTACAGGTCCATAGGCAACAGTCTGTTTGTTCACCATCGTTACCCAGTCAAAATATTGAGGCACCGTATTTAAATCGTGGTGTACGACGATAACCGTTTTACCGCGCGCTTTCATTTCTTGTAACAGGGAAATAATAGCGTGTTCCGTTGTTTTATCGACGCCCTTAAAGGGTTCGTCCATGAGGTAAATATCGGCCTCTTGCACGAGGGCACGAGCTAAGAATACACGCTGTTGTTGTCCTCCTGAAAGTTGACGAATTTGCCTATTTACATAGTCACTCATGCCCATTTTGTCGATCATGGAGAGGGCCAGTTCTTTATCCTTTTTACTAGGTCGTTTGAACCAACCAAGATGACCATAACGGCCCATGAGTACGACGTCTAATACGGTAGTAGGAAAGTCCCAGTCGACACTACCACTTTGTGGGACGTAAGCGATTTTTTTGTAATCATATTTGTCCATCGCTAAGTGGTGATCGATATAAAACTTAACACTCCCTGAGATAACTGTTAATAGGCCTAACATGGCCTTTAATAATGTAGATTTTCCGGCCCCATTAGGGCCGACGATAGCCGCTAAGGAACCGATGGGCACCTTCATATCTACGTCCCATAATACGGGTTTTGTCGTATAGGCTACGGTCATATCTTCAACTTCAACGGCCCATTCCATAGAGACCTCCTTTTACTAATGAGTGCTACTAGTAATGTATTACTAGTAGCATGTGTACTTACATAGGGACATACATTTTATATCGTCCTTGATTTGAAACGTTATTTGTTATTTAAGTGCTTTAGCGATAGTATCGATGTTAGCTTTTACCATACCGATATATGTGCCGCCTTCAGTGCCTTCAGAACCGAGGGAGTCGGAGTATAATTCACCACCGATAGCAACGTTCCAGCCTTTAGCCTTAGCTGCTTCTTGAACGGCTTCAATTGTTTTGTGTGGTACAGAAGATTCTACGAAGATCGCTTTAATTTTGTGATCTACGATAAATTGAACAAGTTCATTCACATCTTGTGTACCAGCTTCTGTAGCAGTACTTACACCTTGCAAACCTTTTACTTCAAAGCCATAAGCGCGAGCAAAGTATTGGAATGCATCGTGTGCTGTTACGAGAACGCGAGATTCTTTAGGAATCGATTCTGCTTGTGCTTTGATGTATGCATCTGTTTCATCTAGTTTAGTGAGGTATGCATCATATCGTTTTTTGAAATCTTCTTTGTGAGCTGGATCTGCTTTAGCAAGACCTTCGTAAACAGCTTTGGCAGCAAGTTTCCAGTTAGCTACATCGAACCAAATATGAGGGTCTTTAGTTTTCACGCCATCTTCTTCGTCAAAGTCGAGTAAAGTAGCTGGATCAATAGCGTCGGATACGCGGATAGTAGCTTTATTTTGTTTTGTTAAATTGTCGAAAATGGAACCCATTTTACCTTCTAAGTGAATGCCGTTGTACACGACAACATCTGCTTTAGACATAGTTGTTACATCGCCGGCGCTCGCTTGATAGAGGTGAGGGTCTACGCCAGGGCCCATGAGACCTTGTACAGATACATGGTCACCGCCGATTTCTTTTACCAAATCCGTTAACATTGTCGTTGTGGCAACGACGTTTAGTTTTTTCTGGCTGTCTTGGGCTGCATCTTTTCCACAGCCTGCTAATGCGAACAACATAAGTGCTAATGATACGACGATTAGTAAGATTCGATTGAATTTCATAATAAACCTCCTTTTATAGGTACTGCGTTAAAAACTTTAGTTATCTTGTTAATACATAAGTGATACAATCTACCCTTATTTAAGCGGAAAAATAGCCGCTACTAACGTAGCGGCTAGTGGCAGTTATACGTTCTTCTGCTAAGGTCACAATCGTTAAGGGATGAGAGATTGTAGATGGTTTGGCCCAATGAGGGCAACGATACCAAGTACCATCATGACCTTCATTTGAATACGCTTTCTACGTCTCATGATGAACCTCCTTTGTGTAGTTTTTTGTCATATCAACCTGATATGTAAGTCCGAACAGTTATCTTGATATCAATATATCATAAATGAGAAATTTTATCAATAAGAATTTATTCTTTAAATATTCATCTTAATTTAGTATGATATTATGCATAGACGAAATGAGTAAGGAGGCTTATTATGAATAAATTATTCCGATACACTGCTGCAGCTGTACTTGTTGCATCTTTCGGCATGTTAGGTAATTATACAGCTGATGCGGCAAAGTTCTTAGAATCTCCAAGAGAGGTTCATATTGTGAAGCCTGAGTTGCCTGAGATTCCTCAAACGGCTACGGTGACGCCAGATATGCGCGTACGCTTCTTGATTGATAAAAAAGGGAATGTTAAAAATGTTTTCGTTGAACGTTCCTCTGGCTATGCTCCCGTTGATGAAGCAGTAAAAAAAGCAATCATGCAGTGGAAGTTTACACCTGCCATTGGCACGGATCAAAAGGCTCATGAATCTATAATTGGGATGACAATTACTCTGCCTAAGCATGCTGTAACAGCTAAATAAGGAGATAATGATGAATAAAGTGTTGCGTTGTACGATGTTGAGCGCATTGTTTGTAACTGGTTTGGCTGCCTCTGTATGGGCGGCTCCTTATCAACCGCCTACAGCGGTATCTACGCCAGCTGTAGATCGAGCGATTCTTGCCGGTTATAATGGTGCCGTTCATGGTGCAGATGTACGTTTTACCATCAATGAAGACGGCTCTGTAGGGGAGATTGAGATCGTAGCATCTAGTGGCTCTAGTGCTGTTGATGCGGCTCTCGTTGAAACTATTTCTACATGGCGATTTAACCCTGCTACAGACTCAAATGGTAATCCGGTAGCATCTTCTAAAACTGAATATATTGATTTTTAATCTAATGAAAGGCACTCATATTTAGGTATGGGTGCTTTTTTACGTTTTGTAACTTTTACAAAAAATACAAAATTGTATCTATGGCAACTGAAAATTACTTTCAAAATGGTATAATGAAATTATACTAATACATTAGCCCTTGGAGGTATACACATATGAATCCATTAAAACAAAAGCTAGATATTAATAATGAACGTTACAGAATTATCGTGTCCGTGAAAGAAGATTATTTAGACGGCAAATTGTCCTTAGAAGAGGGCAATCGTATTTTGAAAGAAAAATTAGGCACTTGTACGCCAGATGAGTTTGCTTATGCAGAGCAAAGCTTGAAAGGTGTTTACAAGGATGAAGAAATCCTAGATAAGATGGATGATTTATTGAACTTGTTTGATGGCGTATTAGTACGCGCTCAAAATGAGTATCCTGAAAATCATCCGTTGTGGGTGTACTTAGAAGAAATCAATGCTGTTGAAAAGGTAGCTCTTGAAGCAGATGAATTGCTGAAGCAAGAGAAGTTTATTAAAAATCCATGGCTTGGTATTTTTGATTCTTTAGCGCAATGGAGAACGCATCTATCTCGTAAGCAAAACCAACTCTATCCAATGCTAGAGGAACATGGTTTTGACCGTCCAACGCGTATTATGTGGACCTTTGATGACGGCGTACGCGATGCTATTTCTGCTTCTTACGCATTGCTGCGTGAAGATAAATACGAAGAGTTCTTAGCGTCCGTGCCGGAAACATTGGCAAAATTGCGCGATTTGAACTCCAAAGAGTTAGAGGTTTTATTGCCAACATCCTTTAAATTATTAAGTGATGAAGAGTTTGTGCGCATGAGCAAAAATGACCATGAAATTGGTTATGCTATCATTAATCCACCAGGTTTATACGTAGTGCCAGGCATCAATGATTCTGCAGCACAACTAAATGCGAATAACGCTGGTCAAAACGGCGCTGTATCTAACGAATTCTTAAACGATTTAGCAGGCCTATTGTCTAAATATGTGGGTCCTGTAGGCGGGGCACCTGTTGGTAAGGATGCTGTACTAGACGTAGCCACTGGCAAATTGACCTTAGAACAAATCAATTTATTGTTCCGTCATCTTCCTGTAGATTTATCCTATGTAGATGAAAACGAACTCGTTAAATTCTACAGCGATACGCCACATCGCATTTTCCCTCGCAGTGCTAACGTTATTGGCCGTGAGGTAAAGAATTGTCATCCTGCGAAATCTGTTCACGTAGTAGAAGAAATCGTAGAGAAATTCCGTTCTGGCGAGCAAAGCCAAGCTGAATTCTGGATTAATAAACCAGGCTTGTTTATCTATGTTATCTACACGGCGGTGCGCGATGAAAATGGCAAATTCCGCGGTGTCCTAGAAATGATGCAAGACTGCACTCATATCCGTGAATTAGAAGGTTCCCGTACATTGTTAACATGGGATAAAACTGAGTTCGTAGGTGACAGTGTTAAAGAAAAATCCTTAGCTCAAGAGGCAGCGGAAGAGGTAGACG
>NZ_CAKPTN010000076.1 GCF_934190855.1 uncultured Veillonella sp.
TAATCTCCTCATACATTGGGGCTGGATTTATCATCTATCCGTTATTTTTATGTCTAGGTACTTAGTTGTCTTATTGAACGAGCTCCCTTATCTTGAGATATTCTTACATGTTTTTATAAAAATTTTAGGAACTGCTTTCAAAAGTATAGCCATGGATACAGATTTAATAATCGATATCGTTTATCATAGAGTCATAGGTTATGAATATAGACCTGTTACATAATAGTAGAATAGCCTTATACGTATCGTATAGGCATATGAATTAGTATATGATAGAAAATTTTTGACACGAGGGGATCAAAATGGAAAAGAAATTAGATTTATCCAAATCTGTATATGATTTGGTAACAGAATATCCTGAAGTAGTAGATATTATGAAAGAATTAGGGTTCACCGAAATCACAAATAAGGTGATGTTGAACTCTGTTGGTAAAATCATGACTATCCCGAAAGGGGCTAAGATGAAAGGCGTATCTATGATGGATATCGTAGGTGCTTTCATGAAAGCTGGTTTTACGTTAACTGGTGAAATGCCAAACTTATCTGGTGATGGTGAAAGTACGAGCGTGCCTCCTACTAGTGCAACTGCTACACCTACTGCACCTACTGCAGTTGTGAAGCCTAATTCTGTGGAAGCATCTGCTAACGTTGCAGACGCTAATGCTAAGGAAAACTCCGAAAATACAACTGCCGATGCAGTTCAAGATGCAGTTCAAGATACAGTGCAAGATAGTGAACGCGTAGAGCAGCTAAAAGGATTCTTGAAACGTTTAGGCACAGGTGAAGACCTTGGTGCTGTTCGTGAAGATTTTGCTAGTCAATTTGCTCATGTAGAGGCAAGTGAAATCATGAAAGCTGAGCAAGGCCTTATGCGCGAAGGTACGCCATTGGCTGAGGTTCAACAATTATGTGACCTTCACTCTGCACTATTCCACGGTTCTACTATCCATGAACAAATGGATGCAGAACATGCTAAGGTAGAGGCTGTACTTGAGGCTCAAGAGAAGAGCAAAAGTGTTGTGACTTTGGTGGAAACAGTAGGTCATCCGATTAACAGATTAACAGAGGAAAATAAAGCACTTGATGCGTTGATCGAAGCTCTTAAGGTGAAAGTGGCTGATAAGACTGCCACAGTAGATGATGTAAACGAAGTGCGCCAAGTGTCCATTCACTACGCTAAGAAGGGCGATCTTTTATATCCTCATTTGAAAGTAGCTTATGATATTTCTGGTCCATCTATGGTTATGTGGACTGTTGACGGCGATATTCGCGATGGCTTTGGTCGTCTAGCTCGTGCTACGTCTATTGATGATGCTTGGTACGAAGAGTTTGGTGGCCTTCTCACACGGGCTCAAGAGATGATTTACAAAGAACAAAATATCTTGTTCCCAATCTGTGCAGAGAACTTTAGCACTGAAGAATGGTACCAAATCTACAAAGACACTGAGCAATACGAAGAAATCTTTGGCGTAGAACGCGTTGCTTGGGCAGAGGCTGAAGCTGCATTAGCTGCTAAAGCACCAACAAGTGATGAGAGCAATACAATCGCTTTAATCGGTGGCAGCTTAACGCTAGAGCAATTAGACGCTATGCTTAACACAATGCCTATGGAAATTACTTTCGTTGACCATGTGGACATTAACCGTTATTTTAACGACGGTGAAAAGGTATTCAAACGCCCTACAACAGCTATCGGTAGAGATGTGTTCTCTTGCCATCCTCCAAAGGTAGAGCCAATTGTACGTGGTATTATCGAGTCCTTCCGCAATGGTGAACGCGATAACGTAGCAGTTTGGCTTGAAAAGGTAGGCCGCCCGTTCTATGTAAACTATATGGCCGTGCGCGATCAAAACAATAACTACCTTGGCACATTAGAACTAGTACAAGATATGCAATTTGCTAAGGATCACTTTGGAAGAACTAAATAAAATTCTATGTAATGCTTATAGTGCATTATGATGAAACTATAATATAAACATGTGTGAACCATAATATCGACATGTCGTAAAAACTAATAGTATAAACTTATAACAGAAAGAGGCTACTCTAACATTGAATGATGCTAGAGCAGCCTCTTTAATTTGTACGAAATGAATTCCCTAATATGATTAATATATTTCCTAATAAGAGGTACCCATTAAGGGTGTATGTGCTTAATCATATTATGAGTAGCAGTCTTAATATTTTCAAGGCTCGTAGCTAAATTGAGCCGCACAAAGGTAGCGTAGCTTTCACCACCGAACCATTTGCCAAAGCTAGGGGCGATGCCACATTGATGTTCAAATACATCGTGCATATTTTCGGCTTTCACATAGGCGCCAAAATCGATCCACGCCAAATAGGTGCCGTCCATAGGGCTGATGCGAAGTTTAGGCAAAGCAGCTAGCAAGTTCTGGCAGAGATAGTCATAGTTTTCTCTCACAACGGCGAGCAACTGGGAGAGCCAAATTTCAGCCTCTGGATGGGTGTAGGTGGCGGTGATGGCTGCTTCTGCAATAACGTCGGAATCAGTATGGTATACAAGCCCTTTAAAGGTATTATAACGGCCTCGCAGTTCCTCGTTAGGGATGATGACCTCAGCGTGGTGCAAGCTGGCCATATTAAATGATTTTGATAGGGAGGACATGGAGATTATGTTATCTGCGTAGGCGCCGTTAGATACAGCTAATGCTGGCATAAAGGTCCTCGGTCCCGTAATGAGGTCTTGATGGATTTCGTCGCTAATGATGAGCACCCCGTGACGCTGACAAATGCTAAATAGCTGAGCCATCTCGCTTTCAGTCCACATATGACCTACGGGATTATGTGGATTGCAGTGAATAAACAAGGTAACACCATGCTTGATGATAGCCCCTTCAAAGGCCTCGTAATCTACGGTATAGCGATTATCTTCGTCGCGACTCATAGGAACGGCGATGATTTGACGGTGAGCATCGCTAGCGCTCGTATCAAAGGCGCCGTACACAGGGCTTAGAACGGCGATGGCGTCGTCTTGTTTTGTGAAAGCCCCGATACACCACATGAGTCCTGTAATGACATTGGGTGCACTGGTGAGCCAGTCCTTTTTTAGACTACAGTTATGGCGACGTTTGTACCAACTTATGACAGCTTCTAGATAAGTAGGATTTGTCATAGTGTAGCCTAAAGGATTGGCTTTCACATAGTTACAAATAGCCTCTTGCATACATTGTGGTGGCATAAAGTCCATGTCTGCTACCCATAGAGGTAATAGGTCGGTGCAATTGAATTTCAAATGTTGACCGTCCCACTTTCTAGAGTGTGAACCACGGCGGTCAATATAATATTTTTCAGTAAAGTCTTTGGTGTTCATAGTGAACCTCTCACGTTCTGGTGTATTCATAATAAACCTCGTATAAACATATATCTTGGATTGGTACCATCAACTTCTATATGTGTATGCTAAGGTATTAGTGCCTATAAAGTTGTTAAGAATCTATGAATTATTCTATCTATAATCAGTATACATGCATAGATGTATATGTAAATATATACTTATAAAATGGTGGTTGTACATCGTTCTTTTCTATGCAATCCTTGCATGAATAGGGCCTATATCCGTATACACAACCTGTGAGAATTGCTTGACGGTTTCGACTTTCACAATTTAGAATATACTATAGAATAGTGTGTGTCTGACCAGTGACCACACGTCTATCGAATGGTTACAAAAGATAAATGTTAGCAGCATGTGGCGGCATCCCTATGTGAGAGGGCTCATCGGAATGTTTAGGTGCATGCAACGCTGTATAAGTATAGTACTGGATCCTTGTTAGGAGGCATGTGCCATGAGTAACGAATTAAAACCACTACATTTTGATGCGGATTATACGATGGAGGAAGCGCTCGCCGAGGCGAAACGTTGTCTGAACTGTCCAAGACCTTTGTGCCAAATGGGCTGTCCTATTGAAAACGAAATTCCTCGTTTCATCCAAGCCATCGCACACGGTAACTTTGGTTTAGCCAACGATATTTTGGCGGAACGTACAAATTTGCCATCCATTTGTGGTCGCGTATGTCCACGTGAAAACCAATGTGAAGGCAACTGTATCATGAACAAGGCGAAAAAACCGCCTATCAATATTGGTAAATTGGAACGCTTTGCTGCTGACTTTGAAAGCATCAATGAACTTCGCAAACCTAAGAAAATCCAACAAAATCTTGGCAATGTAGCCGTAGTAGGTTCTGGCCCTGCCGGTTTGTCCGTAGCAGGTGACATGGCTAAACTTGGTTACAATGTAACTGTCTTTGAAGGTCAATCTGAACCAGGTGGGGTACTTTTATTCGGTATTCCAGAATTCCGTTTATCCAAGTCCGTAGTTCGTCGTGAAATCGCCCGTCTTGAAGGTTTAGGCGTTAAATTCGTATGTAATACATTTATCGGTCAAGATAAAACATTGGATGAGCTTTTCGCTGAAGGCTTTGACTCCATCTTTATCGGTACTGGCACGCATATTCCTCAAGAAGTACGCATGGAAAACGATGAAATACATGGTGTATTCCAAGCGATGTACTTGTTGACTAACGTTCAATTAGTAGAAAATGGCGATCTTGATGAATCTCTCATTCCTGTGAAAAAAGGCGATCGTGTCATCATCATCGGTGGTGGTAACGTAGCGATGGATGCGGCTCGTACATGCGTACGTTTAGGTTGTAAATCTGTAACTGTAGCATACCGTCGTAGCCAAGAACAAATGCCAGCATTATTGTCTGAATATGAAGAAGCACGTGCTGAAGGTGTTCAATTCCAATGGTTCGCATCTCCAGTCGCTGTAGAAGGTAAAGACAAAGTAGAAGGCTTCAAATACGAAGTGATGGCCCTCAACGAAGATGGTGCAGGTATCCATGGCACTGGTAATTACCAAGTATTACCTGTTGATAAAATTATCATCGCTGCTGGTCATAAACCAAATGCGCGTCTCATCGGTGAAGGTAACAACTTAAAAGTAGACGAAAAAGGCTACATCATTACTTCAGATGATCCATATGGCATGACTAACCGTAAAGGCGTATTCGCTGGCGGTGACGTTGTACATAAACCAGCTACTGTAGTATTGGCAATGCGCGAAGCTAAAAAAGCTGTTGATGGCATGGTTAAATACATGGAAATCAAAAAAGCACAAGATAGCATTACTGAATAATCTTATAGAGATAATCGAAGAGGGCTGTACTAGGTATAGTCCTCTTTTTGCTATTAGAATTCAAGGCTACATCTAATGTATGGATAATGTATAGAAATCACGATAAATGCTCATAAAACCTAAATTTGTTGAGTGTAATATCTGTATTTTTAGTCTTAATTCTTGTTAGATATGCTAAAATTCCACGAATTGATGAAATTATACATAACTTAATAGACGTAGAAAAAAGCCTTAATAGAACTAATGTGGATGTTAGTTTTTATTAAGGCTTTTACGTTATCACTTTTCAACTGCTACTAGTCAGCGGCCGCAGTTAATCGTTATAGTTAGGTCATAAGCATGTGTTGAGTGTGAAAGTAGATAGAGGTTGCTATGAATCCTATCGTATGTTGTCGAGATTTACAAATTCGACAAGAAGTTCACAAACTCGGTGTGTTGATTTTGCTTTGGCGTAGACAATTGGGCATGACACAGTATCAACTAGCAGATAAATCAGGTCTAGCTCAATCTTATATAAGTGATCTTGAAAGCGGTGCTATCGATCCTAGATGGTCTACGATTTATAGAGTCGTTAATGGACTAGGACAGCTGAGCATTCAAGATTTTCTCGATGGACCTCAAACCATTAGAAGCCTAAAGATTCATTGATGATGATAACCTCCATGGTTTGCATGTTACGCATCTTTTTATAGTAAATCGTTAAGGCATTACAGATTCTATCTGGTGACCCGCAGTCATAACATTTTTCTTCTAATTTGGTACATGGGTTGAGTGAGCTTTTCTTATTCTTTTTGCTGTTCAGCGGAGCTGCTACATTGCGAGCTCGATAAATGGCTGATGCTAAATCAGGGGTAATTTTGTTAATGCCTAGTACAAAAAATACCTCTTGGGAGCCGAATAAAGAAGCCGCCACGCGATTTCCTGTGCCGTCAATATTGACCATTTCCCCTGTTTGGGATATTGCATTTACAGAAGTAAGAAATACATCACGACCCATGGTGCGTAATGCAGTGTCGCGGAAACTTTCACCTTCTAACGGTCGCTGAATGTCTGTCACATCCTCGTTGACCTCACGTAAGGCCTCATAAGCCTTGAGTTCTAATAGGGTGTGGGAATCACCGATGGCTATGCGTTTGTTTTGAATGCGAGATTGTAAATACGCAACGGCTTCGGCGCCCGTTTCAAAATAATGGGCCACGAATTTATTGCGTTCTAAGGCCTTAATCGTTTTCTCTATGTCTATAGGTGTATCGTTGTTTCGGGGATTAACAACGGCATTGATAGTCGTTTCTGTATTTGCCATGGGGCCTCCTAGTAGATGTATGACTATAATTAGGGATTTGTAAGAATCTGTAGTTTCTATTATTGTAACCTTTTATGTGTAAGGAGCTCAATAAGTGATAGTAATGCTTTTTATATAAAAGTAATAGCGGTAATAGATTTTTATGTTGATTTAGAAATGGGAATCTAATCCAGATTTATAGTTAATAAAGATAAACTTTGGAATGAAATCCAATTTTATGATAAAATTAATATAAAGTTGGAATGGAATCCAAAGTTATAGTGTGGTCGATATGATTTCTGATAATACTAATACATGGGTTCCATCTATGAGCACATACATAGATGAGGAGGCCCTTATGAAGTTAATTCAGCGTGATGGGTATCTAGATTTTTTGAGGCGTAATAGAGAGAGGTCTATTATTAAGGTCGTTTCTGGCATACGCCGTTGTGGTAAATCTACATTGTTTAGGCTATTTAAAGATGAGCTATTGGCAGATAATATCAAGCCTAAACAGATTATATCCATTAATTTTGAAGAATTGGAATACGAGCATTTACGAGACTATCATGCGTTGTATCAATATATTTTAGAACGGATGCAACCAGATCGAATGAACTATATCTTTCTTGATGAAATTCAACATGTAGATCAATTTCATCGTGTTGTAGATAGCTTGTTTGTAAAAGAGAATACAGATTTATATATCACCGGATCCAATGCATACTTTATGTCATCTGATATTGCTACACTTTTGACTGGTCGATATGTGGAAATTCAGATGTTACCATTGTCCTTTAGTGAATTTTACTATAGCAAGTATGAGGGCAATCAGTATTCCTTGATTCCCGCTTATGAGTCCTACATTCGTGAAAGTTCGTTCCCTTATACACAACAATTAGGGGGCGAAGACTTCGATATTCAAGAATATCTACGAGGTTTATACAATACCTTGTTATTACATGATGTTGTGGCTCGATTAAAGATTAATGATGTCACGATTTTGCAAGATATGGTGCGATATATTATGGCAAATGTTGGTAGCCTACTTTCACCAAATAAAACAGCCAACTCTCTTGTTAGTGCTGGTCGGAAAATTGATAATAAAACGGTAGAACGATATTTACAAGGATTACAAGATAGTCTGCTGTTATATAAGGTGAATCGTTACGATATACGAGGAAAAGAGTTATTACGTATTAATGCAAAGTATTATAGTGTGGATGTAACATTGCGCAATTTACTAGTAGGGAATGCTAGTCGTGATACAGGACATATTTTAGAGAATATTGTTTTTCTTGAACTTATTCGTCGTGGCTATACTGTATATGTAGGTCAATTAGCTAAAGGTGAAATAGATTTTGTAGCACAAAAAGGGGGAGTTACTGAATACTATCAAGTTAGTGAGACAGTGCTTGAC
>NZ_CAKPTN010000077.1 GCF_934190855.1 uncultured Veillonella sp.
ATGGTTGATAGGCCAGGTGTGGAAGAGCCGTGAGGTTTGGAGCTGACTGGTACTAATAGATCGAGGGCTTTACTTAAGCAGTGTAGCCAATGTAAAGGAGCATTGCGACGCATACATTGCGCGTAATCGCTTATGTCGCAGCGTAAGATTTTGTGAAACAAAATCCACAGCTGACGACGAAAATAAATTAGTCAAGAATTTCTAGTGCAACAAATATATATACTTCTATGTGGTTTTCAGAGTACAAACTCTGACAGATTCAGTGGCGATGGCTATGAGGATCCACCTGTTCCCATCTCGAACACAGTAGTTAAGCTCATAAACGCCGAAAGTACTTGGCTGGAGACGGCCTGGGAGGATAGGAAGCTGCTGATTAAGCATAAAATAGAGGGTCAACCCTAAAGGGTTGGCCCTCTATTTTTGTGCTCTAACGAGCACAGCTCTCATACCTGCTAGAGCCGTTTCCAGCCAAGGTTGTACAAGTAATAGCTATATATATTGATCTATAGGCGGCTTGGGAAGCCTAGGGCAATAGGGCGTAAAGGAGCGTAGCGACGCGTACGTCCATTGCATCAGGTTCGACGAAGCCCTAAAGAATGTGCTGTACATTAACTATTGTATTATATGCTGTCATGGGCGAGTGTGATAGGAAGCCGCGGCTAGTGGTAGGAGGCAAACTATATCTTTACGGTGACGCGGCACAACGTGCCAATGTTACCGAACCGTAAACTAGTTCAATAAGTCTAAGTGTTGTAAAGTTTCGTATTTTTATTGATATTTCCGTTCTAATAGCTTTGTTATATATTTACTACTAATATCCTTAGAACACCTAAAATAATTTATATATCTAAGCAAAACTTATATTTTTATATCTAATAGCTCCTCTAATCATTTTCATTCTTCATGTTTTTATAATCAAACCTTCTTATTAATAGTTATTATGTAATTAATTTTACTTTAATTTTAAATTTCAATAACCACTATCTATTACATATTCTATTCATGCATAAGGCTATCACTAATTTATATACAATCTTATACAACCTAGTAAATACAGGCTTTTTTGCTATATTTCTTACAATTTGCGATGTACCAAAATTTACTCGTTTCACTTATATCTCATAAAACTTTCACTATGTTTTCACGTAGTATCTTTATACTATCTATAGTTGATTGAGATCAACTAAGGAAATGGAGGTCTACTACTAATAACTTTTACCTGTCCCTTTTACAAATAATACAAACAACACAACACAAAACAATACAACACATAAAACAACACTTAAATACACAACAATACTCTCCCTGTGTATAAACAAAACAATACATATACAAAACTCTCTAATTATATATACCATCTCCCGTATATATAAAGGTAAAAGTTAGGTAGACATAAGAGCCCTTGAAAGAGGGCTCTTTTTCCTTTTAAATTCACTATTATTTCATTATTTAAAAGCCCTTTCTTTCTTGACATAAGACCTAATATTTGTTAAACTAATCAAGTATCAAGCAAGGCTTGATGAACATAGGGGTATAGCTCAATTGGTAGAGTAGCGGTCTCCAAAACCGTTGGTTGTGGGTTCAAGTCCTACTGCCCCTGCCAAATTTGGATTGCGGTCTTCGGACCGCATGTCCATAAAATTACTCAAAAAATATTAAATAAATGCTTGCATAGATGTAAGCGTTGTGTTAATATAAGTGAGTACCAAGTACATGACTCAGTAGCTCAGCTGGATAGAGCGTTTGACTACGAATCAAAAGGCCAGGGGTTCGAATCCCTTCTGGGTCACCAAATGAAAGCATCACAGCAATGTGGTGCTTTTTTATTTTATTCATTTCTATTAAACGTATAATAAAAGGACTCTACTAATAAAAATGTAGAGTCCTTTGTTGTATATAGACTTTTATAGAGAAAACTTTTATAAATCAGTAAACTGTCTATACTTAGTCTTATTTAAGCTGACCAGCTGCAACGGCAAGGTCGCGCCAATAGATAGCTTGCATATAACCGTATGTATCTGGCTTTAAGGTAATTAATTTAGCTTTATTGCGTTTCTCTTCACGCAATAGTTTACCAGTACGAGCATCGATAATATTACGTTGATCTTGAACCCACTGAATCGTATCATTGTCTTGATCAAAGTAATAATGGTTAATATACTCTGTCATATAGTATTGGGCGCCTTGATGGCTATAGGTACGACCTATAATTTCAAACTTATTGCCTTCTCCAGCGATAACTTTAACACGTTGTTCAGCGTAATAGTTTTGGCCGTTCATACGATATAAATAGGCATAGCCTCGAGCGTTCTCTAAATCAGCAATATTAACTGCTTGAGAGGGCAGGATACCTAGTATGGTGAAAGCCGCTGCAATTAATAACAATTTTTTCATTATTGCACCTCAGGATATAGTTTCTTAGCTTCTTCGATGGCTTCCTTGATGATGGCTTTATTACGATCTTTAACCATGCCTGGAATACGGAATAAGTCGATAATCATCCAAATACCTAAGCCACCAGCAGTAAGCCAATAGATAATATTAATAACTGGTTTATTTAAATAGAAATAATGAACGCCAAGAACGAACCAGAATAGGTAGGCCATACCAGTTTCTTTTTGACGCGCTTGAGCAGATAATACATAGTTTTTTTGCTGCTCTGTTAAGCCCTGTAAAAGTGCTAATACATCAGGTGTCATAAAATCTCCTTTATACTACTTTGCGTGTGGCTGATCTGACTCTGCCACAACATGTACAACTAATTCTTGATCAGAAGGAATCTGTGCCATTACTACAGGCATAGGCACATCCATAGCGGCAGCAATGCCTTTGATTTGGCGCATAGCTACAGGTACCACAGTACCATCATCATTTACATTTTTTTCTAATACTTCAATTTCACTGGTAGTTAAACCTGCTTTATTTGCAAAGTCCTCAATGGATAGGCTATTGAATTCGCGATATTGTTTAATGAAATCTCCGATATACATAGATTCCTCCTATTTATAGATACTATTATATTGTAATTAAAAATATGATATATGGCAATAGATGAATATAAGATGAAATGTAAAAATAATAGCTCGTAAGGGTGTAAAAGAGAAGTAAGAATAGATAGTAAAATGGTCTGAACACATACGAGCTATAATATACGTATCATGTATAACTATTATTCATACATGTATAAATTAATGGGTAGATAAATTGTTAATAAAGTTACAAAAATAAATTGACTTAATACGATAGCGGTGTTAAGATTAACTCATAGAAAACATCATATTTGGGAATAGGTGCTGAAAAGCATAATAGAGAAGCTGGTTAAATGCCAGCACGGTCCCGCCACTGTATGGTCGAGCGAGTCTAAATTAAGTCACTGGGAAACTGGGAAGGCTAGATGAGCGATGAAGCCGAGTCAGGAGAACTGCCTATTCAACATTCACCATTTGACCTACGAGAGATAGGGAGGAGAAGTTAATAGCTCCTTTTTACGTACCCGTAAAAAGGATTTTTTAGTTCTATACGATCTAAATATATTACTTTGGTATTTAGATTATAGTTCTTACGACCTTAATGTCGTGCTATGGTCATGGTGGATTATACCTTTTGGTATTACCAGCATGACATAAGTTATGACTGTTAATATATTTTATGGTAAATGTAGGGCATGCATTTATTCATCATCATCCTAAAAAAGAGGCTGACCCAGGATTCTAGTAGTTCGGATTCTGGGTCAGTCTCTTTTTATTTTAGGAGATACATGAAATTTAAGTTAATTATAAAAAAATGATTGACGATGAATTCTATACATGATATTATTATTTCAGTTGAGACGCGGGAGTGGCGGAATTGGCAGACGCACCAGACTTAGGATCTGGCGCCTTACGGCGTGGGGGTTCAAGTCCCTTCTCCCGCACCAACTTTATTGCACCTTTAGAGGTGCTATTTTTTTTGCCTAAAATTAGGTGTTTGTAACAGATATAACTATAAACATAACTATAACTATGAACATAACTACTATCGCTATTTACTATTATATATAAAGCGGTCTAGAAGCTTAATTACTAGCTTATATGTTATAATAGATGAGTTAGAACTATTTAATTAATACAATCATAGTAATACTATATGGTGCAGTATGGATAATACATTAACTAAACTGCTTTCACAGAACCCATCCTTTGTGGATGGGCTAAACGCATTTCAGCGGAAAGGAAAGTCAGTTATATATGGTCTTAGTGGATCTCAAAAGAGTTTCCTCTTAAACCAAGCATTTGCTACAGGGCTTACAAAGCCTGTAGTTATCGTAGTCCATGATAAGGACCATAAAGAAATGTGGGAACGGGACTTAGCTTTTTTCATGCCTAATATCCCAGTCCTATCATTTCCTATAACAGATCATGTGGACTTTACGACTGTGGCTCGTAGCCTTGAAGCTCAAGGGGCGCAAATGCGTGCTTTAGCATTGCTAGCATGGCAAGAACCTGCTATAGTCATTGCGAATGCTGAAGAGGTTACACAATACGTTGTATCTCCACAATATTTAAAAGGCCAATCGCTACATTTTGCTTTAAATGATACGATTGAGCGTGATATAACGCTTGAACAGCTAGTTACAATTGGATATGAACGGGTAGATCAGGTGGAACAACGTGGTCATTTTGCCGTGCGCGGAGATATTTTAGATATCTATCCTGTTAATAGTGACAATCCTATACGTATAGAATTCTTTGGGGATGAAATCGATACATTGCGATTCTTCTCTGTAGAAAATCAACGTTCTATTGAACAAATCGATTCTTATACGGTAACACCGTTTTTCCTTGGTAAAAGCGATGCAGATAGTACTTTATTATCTTATGTAAAGGATGGTCTCCTCATTTATGATGAGCCAGGTCGCATTCAAGAAGCGTTAAAGAAATTCTTAAAAGAAGATCCTACACATCGTAAAAATCATTGTGACTGGAGCGAATTGCAGCGCACTGTAGAAGCCACAACTCAAGTAGCTTTCACATTTATGCAACAGCGTTCTATCGGTCTAACTGGATTTAACCCTATTGGGATCCAAGGGAAGACGATGACGAGCTTTGAGCGTCAAATTCCGCTTTTAACAGATGAAATTAAGCAATGGCATCGATTAAACCATCAAGTGGTGCTCGTATTAAATAACCAGCAAAGACGAGAAGGTATTGAACGAGCCCTTGAAGGGGAAGGCATTGCCTTTGTTTATAGTGAGGAATGGATTGCAAAGCCTAATACGGTTGTTATATTACAAGGCTTATTGACCGATGGCTTTGAATTGCCAAATAGTCATCTAGTAGTCGTTGTAGAAGGTAATATTTACGGACAACAAAAACGCAAGCTTCGCAACAAACCTAAAAAGGGCCAAGAAATTAATTATTTTACGGATTTAACGCCTGGTGACTATGTTGTACATAGTATGCACGGTATCGGTAAGTATATTGGTCTTAAAACGATAGAAACGGAAGGGATTCATCGTGACTATATTGAAATCGCTTACGCGGGAACGGATAAACTGTTCTTACCAGCTAACAATTTAGATCAGTTACAAAAATACATCGGCAATGAAGGTGATGTGCCTCGCATTCATAAGATGGGGGGCCGTGACTGGGCTAAGGTTGTTACAAAGGCAAAGAAATCCATTGATGATTTAGCAGATAAACTCGTTGAGATTTATGCACAACGAGAAATCACAGAAGGTTTTGCATTCTTACCAGATCAACCGTGGCAGCAAGAGTTTGAAGATGCATTCCCCTATGAAGAAACGGAAGATCAGTTACAAGCTACGGCGGAAATTAAAGAATCTATGGAACGACCTGTTCCTATGGACCGCTTGCTCGCTGGTGACGTAGGCTTTGGTAAAACGGAAGTCGCTATGAGGGCTATCTTTAAAGCTGTTATGAGTGGTAAACAAGTAGCGGTACTTGTACCGACTACAGTTCTGGCGCAACAACACTTCCAAACCTTCTTGAATCGCTTTGCCCCATTTGGCGTAAAGGTAGATGTACTCAATCGATTCCGCAGTACAGCTGAGAAGAAACAAATTTTAAAAGGTGTAGAGGATGGCTCTATTGATGTTCTCATCGGTACTCATTCACTACTTAATAAAAAGGTTGTCTTTAAAGACTTAGGCATGCTCGTTGTAGACGAGGAGCAACGTTTTGGGGTTGCTCAAAAGGAAAAATGGAAAGAGTGGGCTAGTAATATTGATGTGCTCACTTTGAGTGCTACACCAATTCCTCGGACCTTGCATATGTCTCTCGTAGGTGTTCGTGAAATGTCCGTCATCAATACGCCACCAGAAGAACGCTTACCTGTTCAAACCTACGTGGTGGAATATGATATGAACCTCGTGGCAGATGCGATTAAGCGAGAATTGGCACGGGGCGGACAAGTTTACTTTGTCTATAACCGCGTGGCGTCTATTAATCATATGGGTGAGTTATTAGAAGCCGCATTACCAGGTTTACGCTATGCTATCGCTCACGGCCAAATGACGGGCCGTCAAATTGAAGAAATTATGACAGACTTCTATGAAGGTCATTACGATCTATTATTGTCTACTAGTATCATTGAAACTGGTCTAGATATTCCGAATGCCAATACCATCATCATTTATGATGCGGACCGTTTAGGTTTATCTCAGCTATATCAAATGCGTGGACGTGTAGGGCGCTCCCGTAGACGGGCTTATGCATACTTTATGTATCGACCTGACAAGATGCTTTCAGAAGCGGCAGAAAAGCGCTTAAAAGCTATTGAAGAGTTTACAGAGCTAGGTGCTGGTTTCAAGCTTGCCATGAGAGACTTAGAAATTCGTGGTGCTGGCAATCTATTGGGTTCACAGCAACACGGTAATATCGCATCTGTCGGCTTTGGCATGTACGTAAGTATGCTTGAAGAGGCTATTGCGAAGGCTCAAAATAAAGAGGTAGAGCGTGAGGTATCTATTGATCCAGCCATCGACTTAGAGGTAGATGCCTTTATCGATGACGCGTATATCAAAGATAGTGCTCGTAAGATTTCTGTATATCAGCGGCTGTTACATATTAAATCGAAAGAACAACTTGATGACATGACAGATGAGCTCATCGATCGTTTTGGTACGCCTACAGATCCGGTAGATAGATTATTGCGTATTGCACAAATTAAAGAGCAAGCGCGTCTGCTTGGTATTAAAAGTATCGTCCGTAGAGATCAACAGCTTACCATCCATTGGCATGATGACTCCAAAATGGCCGACTGGGATATGGGGGCTGTACGAGAAGATTTATGGAAAAAAATGAAATTTGCAGACACTAAGCCAGCCACATTATATGTGAGCCTTAATGGCATGAAAGGTTCTATTTTGACCATTACGGAAGCGGTGATGAAGTCACTGAGCCACAAGTCATCGACTAAGGAGGGCCTATGAATCGATTTTTAAAGGGTGCCATGATTTTAACCTTAGCCGGTATTATCGTGAAGGTCATCGGTGCGTTTAGTAAAGTTCTTATCGCCCGTGTTCTCGGTGGTGAAGGCATTGGCCTATACATGATGGCCTATCCAATCTATCAAATTATCGTCAGCATTTCTGCGGCTGGTATTCCGGTAGCCATTTCTATTATGATTGCGGAAAAGCTTGCCAATGACGATATGCGGGGCGTACAACAAGTATTTTCCGTATCCTTAAGGGTACTTACTATTTTAGGC
>NZ_CAKPTN010000078.1 GCF_934190855.1 uncultured Veillonella sp.
TATCTAAATCATCTAAATACCATTCACCATGCTTTGTAAGCCACAAGGCTTGGCATAATTTAAAAGCTACGCCGACGCCAGATAAGTTTTTATCCTTATATGGACAATCCTTTTGCTTGTGGTTAATAACAGCCTTAGCCCTCGGAATCATATCTGGTGCCGTATGATGATCGGTAATAATCATATCGATACGATCACGCACGGCCTCTACAATATCGTAAGAGCTAATACCGCAGTCTACGGTAATTACTAAAGCTGTTCCCCGTTCTATAAGGTGCTCTAAAGCCTCTAAATTGAGGCCATACCCTTCGCTTTGACGTTCTGGTATGTAATAGGTAACATCGGCACCTAACTTCTTTAAAAATCGATAGAGTACAGATGTTGCAGTAATACCATCTACATCATAATCGCCATAAATGACGATTGGTTTGTGACTTTCAATTGTCTCCTGAACTAGCGAAACAGCCACGTCCATACCCTTTAAAGTGAATGGGTCTAACAAATCTGACAAAGTTCCTTGTAAAAACTGACGACCTTCGTCAACATCAATGTGACGATTCACCATTAATTTAGCCACAATAGGGTTCACACCAAGTTCACGGATTAAGATATTTTCTTTCTCTCGGTCACCTTCACAGAGGCGCCAACGTTTTTTCTTAATCATCATATCCCTCAGTAGTTTATAATCAATATTATTCTAGAATTTAACGTATTATCATTATCATTTTTATTTATTATACCCTAAAAAACGAATAAAATAAACTATTTTATATATTTTATTCTCATTTAACTTTTGACATTTTCTCAACAAAAAAGAACCTCCCATTATCAATAGGAGGTTCTAGATCAGTGAATTACTTAGAACCGGAAGTCCCGTTCGCCGTCTTTCATCTGTGCAATATAAGCTTTAGCTTTTTCTTTAACTAAATCATTTTTAATATTTTCTAACTGTTGTTCGATAACCTTTGCACCATGAGCTTTAGTCTTCTCATCGCCGTAGTCCATGATGTATTCGTTTAATGTCATCAACGCATTTGGTTGGCAACAGTTGTGAATTTGACCGGATTTAGCAAGGGCCATGAAACGGTCCCCTGTTCTACCTGCACGATAACATGCAGTACAGAAGCTCGGTACATAACCAAGGTCTAATAACCAGTCTACGATTTCATCTAATGTACGAGTGTCACTGCGATCAAATTGAGCAGAATTATCTTCTGGTTTCTCTTCCTCTTTGTAACCACCTACACTAGTACGAGAGCCACCACTAATTTGGGAGATACCTAATGCCAAGCCACGTTCACGCATAGATTGGCTTTCACGGGTAGACATAATCATACCTGTATACGGTGTGGATACGCGAATGAGAGCAACGATTTTTTCAAATACATCGTCAGGTACTGCATTACTGAAATCATCCACATTAATATCATCAGCTGGACAAATACGAGGCACAGAAATAGTATGTGGACCTACGCCAAATACCGCTTCTAAATGCTCTGCATGCATCAACAAGCCTACAAAATCGTATTTATAATGTTCTAAGCCATAAAGAACACCGATGCCTACATCGTCAATACCACCTTGCATCGCGCGGTCCATCGCCTCTGTATGGTAGGCGTAGTCGCTCTTAGGGCCTGTTGGATGTAAGGCTTCGTAGTTTTCTTTATTGTACGTTTCTTGGAACAGTGTATACGTACCAATACCAGCTTCATGTAATTTCTTGTAGTCCTCAACGGAACAAGCTGCAATATTTACGTTAACGCGACGGATTTCACCATTTTTATTTTTAATACTGTAAATGGTCTTGATGGATTCCAAAATATATTCCAGAGGATTATTAAGAGGATCTTCACCAGACTCAATTACGATACGCTTATGGCCCATCGCTTCTAAAGCAATAACCTCTTCTCTAATTTGTTCTTGCGTTAATTTCTTACGTTTAATATCGCGATTTTTAGAGTGATACGGACAGTACACACAACCATTAATACAATAGTTAGACAAATATAATGGTGCAAATAAAACGATACGATCGCCGTAAATGGCTTTCTTGATTTCTTTTGCTAAAGCAAAGAGCTTTTCCTTATATTCAGGTAACGGACATTCTAAGAGAACTGCTGCTTCTCTGTGGTTTAACCCCTTAAATGTAGCAGCTTTTGCTAAAATAGCATCTAACAACTCCCGATTTTCCTTATTTTCCTCTGCATAAGCAAGAGTATCAAGGATTTCCTGATGGGAAATAAACTCCTCCGCCTTTGGAGATTTTACATCATACATAGTACTTACCTCAATTCTTTCTAGTGGCCATGCCACCCCTCTTTAGGTTTATGAAAGTATATGACAACCAGTCTTCTGGTATTTCACTGATACTGTACTTAGTATACCACTATTCCTACTAAAAAACATAGGAATTTGACACACAAAATAAAAAGAATAGTAATCTATAATTACTACTCTTTCTTTAATAAATATTATATTTAATTGTTATCTATAAATAATATTACGTGCGTATCTTACTTATGTAATTGATTTCTACTATTAAAAAAGCCTTTGTAAGCAAGTTGGCATGCAATAAAACAAGCAATAGATATGGTAGATAATGACATAAATGTAACGATCATCTGATACTTCACAGCTTCTAATGGAGGCATCCCCGCTAATATAAGACCAGTCATCATACCTGGCAATGCAACTATCCCCAATGTTTTTGCACTATCTATGGTAGGTTGCAAGCCAGTTTTTATTACATCCCGCACAATAGCTTTAGATGCTTGCTTCGGAGTACTACCTAAAGCGAGTTTGATTTCAATCTCCTGTTGACGCAACTCAAAATTCGACAGTAGTTGTCTATAACAAAGCCCTATGGCAACCATAGCGCCACTAATAACCATCCCGCCTACTGGAATCAATTGATAAGCAGTAAAATCTAGTACACCTGTTAAGAGTAAAATGGATAATGTTATCCATGCACCAACGGTAATAGCAAACCAAGAGATCCATAGGGCATGAGGAATCCCCTGCCCACGTTTAGCGGAGTTATAAGCTGCATTGAAAGCCATAAAACCTAGTAAGCCAATGATAAATATAGGACTTTCAGTACTAAAAATATAGGATAAAATAAATCCAATAATTAATAGTTGAACTGTAGCTCGTATGGCGCTAATGAAAATATCCTTTTCTAATTTCAATTCTTGTCGATAGGACATCACCATACTAATGATAACTAATATTGATGCTAGGCATAGCGATGCAGTAGAAATAGCATGAAACTGACTCATCGCAACACCTCCTCTTTAGCTAGCACACCATCCACAACAGTGATACGACGATTAGCTTTCCGCAAACTTTGTTCTTCACTATGAGTAATAGATACTATAGTCATCCCTTTATTATGAAGCTCATCTATGACTTGTTCTACAATAGATGTATTAACAAAGTCTAATGCTGAAGTAACCTCGTCTAATAGCAATACCTTTGGTTCAAAAATGAGACTTCGAATAAGGCAAATCCTCTGCATTTCACCACCAGATAATTCATCATTACGTCGCTCAAGATATTCCATAGGCATATGTAATAAATCAAATAAATATTGAATGCGCTCCATATCGGGTTTCATACCACGGATATCATAAGGAAACAAAATGTTACGGCGTACCGTTTTAGCAAATAAATAAGGTCTTTGAAAACAATACCCTACCTCTTTTCGGTAGTTTTCAGGATCTATGGATGTTAAATCACGACCATTATACGTAATATAACCTGAAGTAGGGCTAATTAAATCACTGCATAACTTTAACAGCGTACTCTTACCACTACCAGAAGGACCTACAATAGTCATATAGTCACCTTCATGTATAGCTAGAGAGATATCTCGAATGATAGCTTTATCTTTTACAACATAGGATATATTAGAAAGATCTAATAACGCCATAATGCCCCCTATCCACGCTTAGAAAACCAAAGTATATTTTGAAAATTATTTTTAATTATATTATATTAATCTAACTAATACTATAGATAACAAAAAAATCCCTAGTGGAAACCACTAGGGATTAATAGTCTTTGTAAAATTAAGCTTCTACAGGGTATACGCTAACTTTACGGTTATAACGACCAGCACGTTCAAATGCTACTTTACCAGGCACAAGTGCGAATAAAGTGTCATCTTTACCGATACCTACGTTAGTACCAGGGTGGAAGTGAGTACCACGTTGACGAACGATGATGTTACCGCTCTTTACGATGGAACCATCATGGCATTTAACACCAAGACGTTTAGATTCACTGTCACGACCGTTACGAGTACTGGACACACCTTTTTTATGTGCGAACAATTGCAAATCAAAAGTAAACATTAAGTTCACCTCCTATATTTCGTGTATTTGGACAAACTCTGGATATTGACGGCTAATCTCCTCTAAACCGAGAAGCATAGTCCCCAGAATATCCTGTCCACTCTGGTTAATCGTTCCAGAGAGAACTATATCACATTGACCTTCGCTATTCGTATATTCCCCTTCTTGCTGAGCAATCTGAGTAAGTCCTAACATTGCCGTTGCCGATAAGGCAGACACTGCAGCACATACGATATCGAAGCCATGCTCATCATATCCTGCATGACCGGACATATGACAACCAATTACTTGACCATCACTGTTCCGCTGGATTCCGATGGAAACCATAATTAAGCTTGGATAGATTCAATACGAACTTTTGTGAACGGTTGACGATGGCCTTGACGACGACGGTAGTTGGATTTAGCTTTGTATTTGAATACTAAGATTTTTTTACCTTTACCATGCTCAAGAACTGTACCTGTAACTTTTGCACCGTTTACAAGAGGAGCGCCAACTTTAACGTCGCCGTCATTCACTACAGTCAAAACTTCTTCGAATGTAACGGACTCGTTAGCAGCTGCTTCCAATTTTTCGATAGTAATTACATCGCCTTCAGCAACGCGATATTGTTTACCACCAGTTTTAATAATTGCGTACATGAGAACACCTCCTTGTTATCGAACTCGCTGAATTCGGTATCCCGACCCGAACTTCGGTCGGGCGTTTAAACCTGCTTCACGCGGATTGCAAAGTTCAGTAAACCGAACTAATACTGATATAGTATATCCTATTTACCTATCCATGTCAAACAAAATTCAACATAAATAGCTCAGTTCCCGATACTTTCATATATATACAAGCCTCTAAAATTCACCGAGAATTCCGAGATGTTGTAAAAGTATTTTAGTGCCGATGAGGATTAACACGCCCCCGCCGAGAATGTCTGCATATTTCCCAACAAATTGGCCCATAAATTTCCCCAAGTATACCCCAACTAAAGAGATACCAAAGGTAATAACGCCAATCATGGTAGATGCTTCCCACACATTAATAGGCATGAAGGCAAAGGTAAGACCTACAGCCATGGCATCAAGGCTAGTGGCTACGGAGAGCATTATCATTTCCCAAGCGCCTAAGAACTGTTTATCATCGTCATCATCATCTTCATCGCTAAGACCCTCTCTAATCATAGCGATACCTAAATAACCGAGAAGACCAAAGATAATCCAATGATCCCATTCAGCTATGACATCGATAAACTGGCGTCCAATAAGCCAGCCAATAACGGGCATGAGAAACTGGAATAAACCAAATAAAAAGGCTAAGGTCACTTTTCGACCATTCTCACCTACAGGCATTGTTAGTCCTTTACCGATAGATACACCAAAGGCATCCATAGCAAGACCTATACTAATTAATACAATTTCAAATACTGACACAATATTCCTCTATAAACAAACTACTTACTTATTCTGCTACAGCCATCAAAGAATAGCCTTCACGACTAATTTGAGAATTTACTACAATAGAAATCTTACGGCCTATAGACTCTCCTAGATCCTCTAGAACAGCCTTTGTTAAATATTGAGCCACCTCTGGATGAACTTCAATTTCTAGATTCGATTTAATACGTCCCGATTTAAATAATTCACGGATACGTCGAACGATCTGCATATATACAGTTCTACCAGACAACATATATCCTGTGCCACCACATTGAGGGCATGTATCAAACATCAAGGTTTGTAAACCTTGACGGGCACGCTTACGGGTCATCTCCACAAGGCCAAGCGAACTAATACCACATACAACGGTTTTCATCTTATCTAACTTAGCTTGTGCGCTCAATAGTTGTAGCAACTCTTGTTGATGCGCCTTATCCTTCATGTCGATAAAATCGACGATGATGATGCCACCAATATCTCGTAATCGCAATTGACGACAGATTTCTTTAGCCGCCTCTTTATTGACTGTGAAAGCTAAATCTTCTAGCTTATTGGATTTGCCCGTATAATGAGCAGAGTTCACATCGAATACGGTAAGCGCCTCTGTATGGTCAATACGGATAGAACCACCAGAAGGAAGATTGATATCTCGAGAGATAAGATCCTCTAATTGAGGTTCAATGTGATTAGCTTTAAAGATAGGTGTGCTATCACGATGGCGCGTCACTTTAATTTGCTGTGATGTAGGGCCATGACCTAAGAGGTCCATCAATCGTGATTCACCCATATCGGAGTCGACGATGATTTCTTCTACATTGCGATGGGCATAATCCCGTACAAGGCGGAACCAGAAATCCGCATCACTATACAAATCAGTGCCGCTCTTAGCCACTTTAAAGCGCTTTAGCACATGTTGCCACGTACGCCACAAATAGTCCATATCTCGACCAATTTCATCAGCACTAGCCTTAGCGGCTGCAGTACGAATAATAAAACCGCAACCCTCTTGCACATATGGTGCTGCTAACTCTTGCAACTTTGCACGCAACGCTTCATCAGTAATCTTTTTAGAGATGTGCATACCTTCAGAATATGGTAAAAGTACCATAAAACGACCGGCCAAGCTCACATCAGCAGTAACACGAGCCCCTTTACCGAGCATTTCTTCTTTTACGACTTGCACGAGAACTTGTTGCCCCACAGATAGGCGTGGCAAGATCTTCTGTTCCTTCCCTTGTTGAAGGTTCAAATAGGCATTCTGAGAGCCACCAATATCAACAAAGGCCGCTTGCATACCGTTCAAAACGTTTTTAACAGTCCCTTTGTACATATGATTTGCCATATGAGACTCATCAGTACGTTCTAAGACAAAGTCTACTAACTGCCCTTCTTCGTCGATAACAGCCATGCGAATTTCTTCGCGCATAACATTGACCAAAATTTTATGCATCCTATCCCTCCCTTCTTTCCATTCAGAATATACTAGTACGTTAAATGCTATGATTTACCTAAAGATTCGACTTATATGCTTAATAGTGATACCTAAGCAAATCTACTAAAATTGTAGATTTCATTTATAGAAATTCAATCGTATTAATTGATTAGTAATTAATCTCTAAAGGCGTATAACGACCTTCTTCGTTTTCTACCATAATGGCTTTGCGATGAATTTCATAGCCCGTCGTAATAGGCCAGTTATATTGCTCTTTACCAAGGTTCCACACTTCGCTAGGTTTGATGGTACCTTGTGGGTAGATGCCGATACCCATAGTAAGGGTTACCATACCGTCCTTAACAGATGCTACAATAGGTTCTTTTACAAACTCTTTCACATCGATAGTACGAGTTTTCTT
>NZ_CAKPTN010000079.1 GCF_934190855.1 uncultured Veillonella sp.
AACAGGCCTCATCGATACGGTGTGGAAACCTCATTCCTCTGAGTTTATCGACAATTTGGAATCTGAAATCGATTTAAATAAAATTGATTTCATCGTATGTAACCACGGCGAAGTGGATCACAGTGGTTCCTTGCCTGCGTTGATGGAGAAAATTCCTAATACGCCGATTTACTGTACAGAAAATGCCGTTAAGTCCTTGGTTGGTCAATATCATCATCCAGAATGGAATTTTAAAGTTGTTAAAACTGGTGATTCCGTAGACATTGGCAATGGTAAATCCTTGGTTTTCGTAGAAATGCGCATGCTCCATTGGCCTGATTCCATGGCAACCTATATGACAGGCGACAATATTTTGTTCTCTAACGATGCGTTCGGTCAACATTACGCAGTAGAAGAGTTGTGGGCAGATAAAGCGGATCAATGCCGTTTATGGGCAGAGGCGATGAAATATTACGCTAATATTTTGAATCCTTTCTCCCCATTGGTAAAAGCTAAAATTGAAGAAATTCAAAAGCTCAATTTGCCTATCGATATTATTGCTACAAGCCACGGTGCTATTTGGCGTGACAACCCAATGCAAATTGTAGAAAAATACTACGAATGGTCTCAAGCATACCAAGAAGACCAAATTACAGTGGTGTACGATACAATGTGGGATGGCACAAAAAAAATAGCTCATAAAATTGCAGAAGAAATTTCTAAGCAAGCTCCAGATACGCGCGTTAAAATTTACAATATCAGTAAAACAAATAAAAATGACATCATGACAGAGGTATTTAAGTCTAAAGCGATTGCCGTAGGCTCTCCAACAACAGGCAATAGCGTACTGTCTAGTGTAGCTGGTTGGCTCGACTTCTTACGTGAGTTGAAGTTTAAAAATAAAAAGGCCGCTGTATTTGGTACATACGGTTGGTCTGGTGAATCTACGAAAGTTCTTCGTGAAGAGCTAACTAAATATGGTTTTGCCGTAGTAGAACCAGAAATTAAATGTAACTGGAATCCAGACGCTTCTGATCTCAATAAAGCAGAAGAACTAGTAAGTGCATTATTAGCATAATTTAATATAAAAAATAAAGTAAGCCTCTTATTTTCTTTAGAAAAACTAGGAGGCTTACTTTTATTTTAGCCGTGTATACATAAAACATTGGATATTAAACGGAGAAATTGTAAACTTTATTCCTTTAAAGCTTTAATTGCAACATGTATATATGTTGATATGTATAGATATATATTGGTCAATTGTTAAAAATAAAATAAATATAAAATGAAAGAATACAGATTAAATATGCATAAAAGTTAAATTCACAAATAGTTCATGAATGCAGTGTGAATGAGGCTTAATGGGGGTTCATATTATATTCTAAATACTTATAGAATGATTAATTATTTATAAGTCAGGCGATTTATTAAATAAAAAATACTAGCGATGTTGTGATTTTTTTCACTCATCATAAAAAATGATGAATATATTAGCTCAACACAGAAGGCTAGTAATCAAGCTGTTTTTAGGGTATATGAAGACTTATTAATGAAGTTTATGTGGGAAAAAGGGTTGTGTATATCGTAAAACTTTGATATGCTATGCGGGTAATCAACAATATAAATTTTTCTTAAACTGAGATGGAACTATTTTTTGAGAGATTAATTAGAAATATTTCCTGATCAGCCCGAGGAGAGAGGCGGAACACTTAGAGAGGTTGAAAAATTGTATTGTATTGTATTTGGTTAAGAATTTTAATTTAGTGAGGGTGTAAGATGAGAGAAATGAAACATTCCAAAAAATTAGCGTTTGCTGTATTAGCTGCAGTGGCAGCAGTAGGTACTGCTGTTGCTCCTGTAAATGCAGCTCCTGTGACTACTGCAGATGGTTTTATCTTTGCAGCTGGCAATGCAACAGCATCTCCTGATGCGCATAATAATGTATCTTATGGTACTGTTGCTAATGGTTCAGCTACAAGTATTGCTGTAGGCCAAGGTAATACCATTACAAGCGCTAACGGCTCTAGCAGTGCTTTCGGTAACCAAAACACTATTAATGGTAACCAAGCTAATGCTTTCGGTGACGGCAATACTGTAACAGGTGCATATGCACAAGCTTTTGGTGATGCTAACGTCGCTAATGGTACAAATGCGATCGCTTATGGTTATAACAATACTATCGGTGGCACTACTACAAACTACCGCGATCGTACTTTCGATAATGAGCCAGATTCTGCTACACTTTTAAATGGTTCTTGGAATAGCAACTCCGTAGCTATCGGTTCTAAAAATACTGCATTAGGCAGCTCTGCATTGGCTGTAGGTAATGCAGCTCAAGCAAAAATGAGCGAATCTATTGCTATCGGGCATGGTGCAGAAGCTGACAAAACTTGGGGTATTGCAATTGGTACTCGTGCAGCTGCTTCCGATGTACGTTCCTTAGCATTTGGCCATGAAGCTAAATCTACTGGTTATAAAGCCAATGCTATCGGTGCTGATGCACAAGCTAATGGTAATCATGCTAATGCTATCGGTTCCTCTGCATATGCAAATGGCGATCATGCTCAAGCATTTGGTGCTGGTGCTCATGCTGATGGTGTACGTACTAATGTATTTGGTTCTGATGCTTCTGCAGGCGCAGATTACAGCATTGCAATCGGTAACAAAGCTAATGCATCCACTGCAAACTCTATTGCGTTAGGTGCTAATGCAACTACTCGTTCTGCTACAAATGTAACTAGTGCAACTTTAGCAGGTCATACATATGGTGGCTTTGCTGGTACTAGTCCTGTAGGCTCTGTATCCGTTGGTAAAGCTGGTGAAGAACGTCAACTTCACAACGTTGCAGCAGGTGAAATCTCCGCTACTTCTACAGATGCTGTAAATGGTAGCCAATTGTACTCCGTAGCAAATGAATTGCAAGATCAAATCAACAAAGGTGTACCTTCTAACGTAACTAACCAAATTACAAACATCAATAATCGTGTAGGCAACGTTGAAAAACGCGTTAATAAAGTTGGTGCAGGTTCCGCTGCATTGGCTGCATTGCATCCATTGGACTTCAACCCAGATGACAAATGGACAATCGCTGCTGGTTATGGTCACTACCACAATGCAAACTCCGCTGCATTAGGCGCGTTCTACCGTCCTAACGAAGACACTATGTTCTCCGTTGGTGGTACTGTAGGTACTGGCGAAACTCAATTGAACGCAGGCGTATCCCTTCGTCTTGGTAAACGTTCCCCTGAGTCCCGTTCCCGCGTAGCTATGGGCCGTGAAATCGCTGAATTGAACGCACGTCTTCAAGATATGGAAAACAAATATAACAACTTGTTACAAATCTTGAACCCACTTGCTATCGATCCTAGCAAAACTGCTGAATTCCCAGACGTTCCTCAAAACCATTGGGCTTACCAATACATTAGCCAATTGGCTGGTAATGGTATCCTTGTTGGTTACCCTGATGGCACATTCAAAGGCGATGCAAAAATGACTCGCTACGAATTCGCAACTATGTTGTACCGTGCACTTCAAAATGGTGCTCCTATCGATGAAAACATGAAACGTGCGATGAATGAATTCGGTCCTGAATTACAAAATATTCGTCTTAACCACTTCCGCATTGATCGTATCTCTGGTGGTGACAACGATCGTCACAAAACTGAACGTGTTCGCGTTAACAACGAACCTGAAAACCAACGTGACGTATACGGTTCCCGTATTTACAAATAATACGACAACTTCCCCTCGAGCTTGTGAAAGCTCAAAAACAGGATGTATCTTCGTGATACATCCTGTTTTTTGTGCCCAAATAGTAGAAGCTGCTAATAATAGAAAAAGTACTAATGATATATAAGTATGGAGTATTTTATCTTTATACACTTGATGTGTATTGTAAATTAACACGATAAAATGTGAGTATTACTATATTTCATAACGCAATTCTATATTAGGCATTAGTGTTCCGTATAATATTTATGTAAATCTATTGCAAGTTAATACGTATAGGTGTATAATTACGTTCATAAATTAAATAAATATACATGGTTTGTGAATAAAAATATAGAATGAGGGAAAAGACCATGAAAGAATTCAGACAACTAACAGTAGCAGATACAGCAGAATATCATAAGGTATTAATCGATGGCTATGCAGCGATTAAAGACTATCCGATCACCTTTGATGCCATTGATTTTACAGAGGAAGAATCCAAGGAGTGGATTGAAAATTATCCTGTGTATGGGTTATATATCGATGGACAGTTAGTCAGCTCCATTACGTTTTGTATGCCTTGGGTGAAATATTCAACACCGGATAAATATCCACATATTGCACACTTTGTAACGGCGCCAGCTTTCAAAGGAAAGGGCTATGCTCGGGAAACCTTGGGCTATGCAGAAGCGCTATTAAAAGAACAATTCAAAACCAATGCAGTGACCTTGGGAACCGCGAAGGAACATCCGTGGTTGCCTAAGATGTATGAATCCTTTGGTTTTAAAGCGTATGATAAGGTTCATTTTAGAGGAAAACAACATACTACCATTTTGTTCAAGAAAGAGTTGAGTTAAATAAGTAAATCGCCTTGTAATACACTTTTAGTAGTTTCTAGCTAGTTGTAAGATAGTAGCAAGCTACTAAAATACATTACAAGGTTTTTTATTGTGTGATATTATTACTATTTGATATATAATGTATTCGTATATAATATACATAATATATATACTGTGCCTTTGCAGTTATATGTGATTATGTGTAGTTTGTAGAAAGGATGTGTCCCTATGATTATTTTATCGGGCATTTTAGTGATGGTCATTGGTTTGATGCTACGCTTTAATGCATTGTTAGTAGTTATTGCCGCAGGCTTTGTGACGGGGCTTTCAGCAGGGCTTAGCATAAACGAAATCGTCGGTGCTATTGGAGAGGCTTTCGTAAAAAATCGTTACATGTCACTATTTGCCTTGGTACTTCCTGTAATTGGTATTATGGAACGCCACGGTTTACGTGAACGGGCAGAAATATTGATTGGTAAGATTCAAGCCGCAACAGCTGGCCGTATTTTTATGATTTATCTATTTGTTCGACAAGTAACAGTATCTCTGGGTATTAGTATGTCTGGTCTTGTAGCTATGGTTCGTCCTTTGATTTCTCCTATGAGTGAAGCTGCGGTAGCGCAAGGTCGCCCTATATCTCAACGGACACTCGATAAGATTCGTGGTGTAGCGGCATCTACAGATAATATTGGTAACTTTTTTGGTCAAAACTTGTTCCTTGCAGCGGGTGGTCTTTTATTGATTAAAGGTGTTATGGAGCAACTGGGCTATAATGTTGAGCTTACAGATATGGTACTATATGGAGTTCCTACTGCAATATGTGCCTATATAGTGAGTGTTATTCGATTCTTTATTTTTGATAAAACAATCCAAGCTAGTGTGGCTCAAGACGAGGCGGATATGAAAGCTGGCAAACTTGTACCAAACGAGCTTAACATCCTTGTTACACCAGAAGAGTTAGCGAAAGGGGGCAAATAATATGTTGGAATTAGTATATAAAATGCAGCCCTTAGACTTTGTATATCTTTTAGTAGGTATTATCTTAGTTATTTTTTCCATACAATCTTTTGTCGATAAGGGCCATAATCATCGTATTGGTACTGGTCTGTTCTGGCTATTATATGGTATTTCCTTCATCTTTGGCTCTTATATGTCTAAAGAAATTAATGGCTGGCTCGTAATTGCTATGGCGGCAATTGTGTTATTTAAACAACTTGGTAAAGGTAATTATTTTGAATCTGCCATAGATTTCAAAAAAATGGAAGCCTTACGTATTGGTAATGTGATCTTTATTCCGGCATTGCTCGTAGGTATTATTACGTTCATCATCGGTTTCTTTACGAAACTGGGTGCTCTCGTAGGCCTTGCCATTGCTTCTATTATTGCCCTATGCGTGGCGTTATATATTACGAAAGCTAAGGTAAATCAAAGTTTCCATGAAGGTCGTCGTCTTCTCGATGCCATCGGTTGGACTGCTATCTTGTCTCAATTATTAGCAGCCCTTGGGTATCTATTTAACCTTGCAGGGGTAGGTAAATTGATCTCAAGTATGGTAGCTAGCATAGTTCCTGCAGATAATGTATTCCTCATCGTTGTAGCGTACTGTATTGGAATGGCCTTCTTCACAATGATTATGGGGAATGCCTTTGCAGCCTTTGCTATGATTACTAGTGCTATAGGTGTTCCGATGCTTGTTGCAGGTCATGGCGCTAATCCAGCGGTGATTGGTCCTATTGCAATGCTTGCTGGTTATTGTGGTACCTTGATGACGCCAATGGCAGCAAATTTCAATATCGTTCCTGTGGCGCTTCTTGAAATGAAGGATACCTACGGCGTTATTAAGGCTCAAATTCCTGTAGCTATCGTAATGCTTACATTGAATATTCTGTTAATGTACTATTTCCTTTAATTTAATTTATATACAACGTCTTTGAAGACGGTTACGAGGTACTATGATGAAAACTATTTTGATTACCGGGTTTGATCCTTTCGGCGGTGAAAGTATCAATCCTGCATGGGAAGCTGTTAAAACGATGGATGGTTACACAGATGGGGACTACAAAGTAGTGACGCAAATGGTGCCAACTGTGCGTTATACATCTGTAAAAACAGCGGTAGCAGCAGCTGACAAATGTAATCCTGATTTTATCCTTTGTGTAGGTCAAGCTGGCGGTCGCCCAGATATTACAATTGAACGGGTAGCCATAAACTGCGATGATTTCCGCATACCAGACAATGGCGGTAACCAACCTACTGATGAGCCTGTTGTAGTTGATGGCCCAAGTGCTTACTTTGCTACACTGCCTATCAAGGATATGGTTAATGCATTGCACCAAGCAGGTATTCCTGCGAGAGTGTCTAATACAGCAGGCACCTTCGTATGTAATCATATTATGTACGGTGTGCTACATTATGCAGCTCAAAAAGGCAATATTAAGGCGGGATTCATGCACATTCCGTACTTGCCATCCCAAGTGGTAAACAAGCCAGATCAACCGAGCATGGCTGTTGAGACCGTACGCGCTACATTAGAAACTATCGTTCACGTATTAGCTCATGGTGAAAGCTACGAAGCACAAAATATTACATATACAACACCACATGAGTAACACTTCACAACTATATATTCTGAAAGAGAGGCTTAAGGCCTCTCTTTTTTCTTGCTTTTAAAATAAAAACAAATTTAAATACCTACTATTGACATAGGTATTTATATAATATATTATAAGTACATAATCATATTAAATTAGTAGGAATAAGTGAGGGATATCACAGTAGCTTTCAAAATAAGAATTGTAAGGCCAATAGAGATGACCTCCATGAGGAGAATAGAATGAGTGAACACGTAGATGTAAGCAACATCAAGGATCCTAGTATTGCGGCAGCTCGAAAAGAGGTTGAGTTCCAACGTGCTATGAATCCTTGTCCCATCGATTTTTCTGAGTTTCAATCTAGTAACCCTCGTTCTCAAGGGGAACAAAAGGAGTATGAAGGTAAAGATGCTTCGAATTTTAACCGTCGTCAAAAATATTCTGATAGCGAAGAGCCTCAATTCACAACACCTTTTGGC
>NZ_CAKPTN010000080.1 GCF_934190855.1 uncultured Veillonella sp.
CAGTCATGCCATTTCTAGCTTCTTCTATTTTTGGTCCTAATTTACCTTGATCAGGTACAACAGGATTAGCAAGGGCCATAGGAATCCATGGTGCAGAGTTAGTCGCTAACAACGCAGCGAAGATAGCCATTGCCGTCTGCTTTCTTATATTCATATTACTCTCCTTTTCTAGTACATATCATTCACCATGTAATGGAATAGTTGCACTAGATTACAACACTTAAAACTGATAACTGCCTCTAAAGGCCCACACACGCGTATCTGTATCAAAACCTTCTGGTTTCTTAATTGGTGTTCCTAATGATACATCATAGTTTACATCGTCACCAACCATACCACGTACACCAACCACACCACCAATTAAGGTATTACCTAATTGAGTTTCTGTAGATGGCCCCCATACATGTCCAATATCTATCCCTACATATGGAGTAATTTGTTGTTTTCTAAATGGTAATGCCCATTCATTTTGTACATAATAGCCAGAGTCGCCTCTTAAGGTTTCTTCTCCACTAAAACCCCGTACAGAATAACGCCCACCAATACTAAATTGATCGGTTCCGAATAGACGTTGATCTGTGAACTGGCTTCTAAAACGCATCGTATATGTACCTTGCTTATGGCCCATACGAACACCAGTTTGAATTTGACCTTCTACGCCCGCCATTTTATATAGTGTAGTAGGATTATCTGACAAGCCTTCCCAACTCCGTACTTGAGCACCCAATCCATTAATACCTTGTCGATAAAATAGATATACATCAGATACAGTATTGCCACTATATTGACGATGAGATAAACCAACTTCAACAGCTGTCGTATGTTGCTCTTGTACACCAAGCTCTACATCATCTAAATAATTGTGGCGTTCTTTATGAATAACTTTAGCCACAGCCGAAGTCTTAGAGTGACTTGTTCTATTTAATACTTGCTCTACTGCAAATTCTGTACCTTGCGTAGTACCAGAAGAGCGAAACGCATTTGGCATGAATACTAATTGATTATAGCTATACTTATATGTCGAAAGACGATATGTACGGTTCCCATCAGGAACTGAATAGCTAACCGCATATTGTTTTGATCCATGACCATCATCATGATGACTTATATCTTTTGTAAAGCTAGTGGTTAGTACATCATTTAATCCTGCCAATTGACTGAAAGATAGATATACTGTCCCTTGATATGTTCCTGTTGATTTATTTCCAGAATTATCTAGCATCAAAGATCCGTGTACAAAGCCTTTTTGCTCAACGGTAAGCTTAACAATAGAATGTAACGGTTTTGTCCCTGGCTCTATGGTCATTTTAATATCTTGTCCAGGTACATTACGCATTTGGTCAATCCCTTGCTCTAGTGCTTGACGTCGTAATACGTAACCCGGTCTTACAGGAAAGGCACTACGCCAATTGGTACGTGCTTTAGGATTTGTAAGAACAATATCCTCTACATAGCCAGGCATAATCTCAAAAGTGAGTGTACCAGATTGTAAATCTTGATTTGGCACAACTACTTGACTCGTAATGTACCCATCAGATAACAGTTGCTCTTGTAATTCCTTTTGTAAAAACTGAATACCCTCTGTTCCAATGCGATTATGGTTATATACCTGCAATCGATTTTTATATTTTTGAAGTACTGGTTCTGAGGAGGTTACTACAATATGCTCTATTGCAAATGATGTACTTTCCTTAGGTAATGACTTCATTGGTGCTTTATCTAAACCTGTATAAGCAGATTTTGAACGCGACAAAGCGGCCCCAGTCATTGGTGCTTCTGCACGTTGGCGTAATGAAGCATCGGCTCGGGCCGCTTCTTGTTGTATAAATGGGTTTGAAACTTCTGCCGCAAAACTAGGCATCGTACCGAATGTGGTCAGCAAGCCAACACAACCTGCTGCAATACATACAACTCTCATTAATTCCTCTCCTTTCGTTATAAGGTAAATTATATATTAAATTATCTTTTTTTTGCAACAAAATGTTAAATATTTTAATATTTTATTTATACTTGAAGCATTCTAATATTATTAAAGAATTATAATACTATTTAGAAGAAGAGATACTCCATTTGGACTCCAGATTTTACGCTTCCACAATATTTCAAGTTTAAAAGTAAATATAGAGACGTTGATAATAAATCCTATACAAAGCTAATAAATCAAAACTCAAAAAAAATTCCAAGTCCTAACTACATTGTTAGAACTTGGAATCTTTTATTATACTGCTATTAAAAAGAAATTCGGCTACCTTGTGATTTAAACCTTCCAGACGCTTCTGATAATTTCTTATATATATCAAATGTTTCAGATGGACCTAAACTTTCAATCGGTTGTAATATCATATTATCACCGTAATACCGTTGTTGTAATCTAGTAAAATTATTTATAGTTTCAACATCTTCTGGATTTAAATAATATACAATAATTGTATTGCTCTCTTGATTGATAATAACATAGACATCATCATTCATCGCATAAATTTTATCATTAATAATATCCATCGAAATACCTTTATTAATGAGATATACACTGTAGGCCTTATCAAAAATTGTATTGTATCTACTATCAACTACATACCGATACTGTAAATCATGATATAACCAACCCCCACCTATAAAGAGAAATAGACCAAATATACCTACCAATATCGTGGATAACTGCAGTAGACTCTTTAAAAAATCTATTATTTTATTCATATTTATATAATTGTAATATTTCTCCATAAGCTCACTATAATATAACACCCTACAAAAGCTTTTATCCCTAATAATGAATTATAAATGCAATATTTCTAACCAATTATTACGTGCTAAAACTACATTATATCCATCATTTTTTGGATTCTTTGTTACGTAAACTCTATATAATTGATTTTCATATACAAACCAATTTTTATTTTGCTCAACAAGCTCCCAGTTTCCACTTAAGGGTTTTATGGATTTTATATCCATATGTTGTGAATCTTGCTTTATATTAATTGATCGACCTATAGATAAAAGATTTCTTCTATTAAAATCATAAGGCTCTCCATCAATTATATAGTGTTCTCGCGGAAAAGCTGTATTTAAAGCTTGTGTCAGTTCCATTCTAGATTGCTCAATAGTATCATTAAACAAAAACCTATAGCCTAATCCACAAATTAGCCATACGAAAAAACAGCCTAAAAATAAATACCAAAGAATAGAATAAATTGTTTTAAATTTCATCGCTAACCCCCTCTATATTGCCTATATACTAGATCTATCGAGCAGAGCAGCTAGAGAATTAAAGATATTCCCAGTTACCACTTTCAATTAAACGCCGATATCTTATAGGAACATTCTCGTAATTATCTATTATCTTTATTCTGCCAATAAAATCATCATATTGTTTTTCATCCATATCAAATTTAAGATTTACAAATATATAGTGATCTAAATATCCATCATAAATAATATATTTTTGTTGAATATGATCAACTTGACCAATAAAAATTTGATGTTTATAAATTGATTTGTATATATGATAATTATCTAATTCTAAGGAGTTTATTAATTTATATGACTTTATACCAGATCCAATTCTAATCATTTGTCTATAATCATACAATACGCCTTCATTATTTAACTGAATTAAATAATCTGGCTTTATACCAACCACACTTCCTAATTCGGCATGAAAAAACCAGGAATTCACTAGAAAATAGATACCAATTAAAAACAGCGAAAAAACATTTCCTAATATGCTAATTATTAGCAATCGCTTTTTCCACATCAGCTAATCAACCTCTACTTTCATTCGGAATTCTACATATATATTAATTATTACGCTATCAGAACTTTGCAGCCTATACTAAATCAATTCCTTCTTTGTAATATTAAAGTCACTTTATCAGAGCCTCGTTCTTTAAATAGTTCGAGATAAATATTAGTATCATAATCATGTCCAACAATACGATTCTTGTTAATCTCATTCCAGCCTATATTTTGTTTTGAAAGTATTCCTTTAACATCATCAATTGTAACTGAGTCATACGTAATTTCAAGATTATTATTTTGATAGGCTCTACCAGACGCATAGTATTCTTCACTTACTTTGTTAACAGATATATCTTCTAGTTTTTGCTCGTATAATTGAAGGCTTTGCATTTGCTCCGGCCTTTTAATATATGCATTTAAAGACATAGCTCCCATTAATAAAAACCAAAACAAAGCAAAACCAATATAAAATTTAACCGTAAAAGGGATTCGATCTAATATAGATTTTACACCGCTCCATACTTTCATAATGTCTCCTATATGATCAGTTAATATTCAATTCACTTCTATATTTCAATTATATATTAAACCAACTTATATCACCAACGGACATTTTAATATTGTTATCTTTTATTTATTTTTATAGTTAGCCTTAACAAATAATGCCAAAGTGTTAGTACAGGCATTTATACTATAGTAATACAAAAGCACCATCTACCTAGGTCCGACTTATATGTCGTTTCCCATTAAGATAGATGGTGCTTTTATGATTGTTCTAATTAAATTGTTCAAATAAACATGTTCCACTCACATACAATATAATATAGCACTATTTTATATTTCGTCGTGCTGCCAGACTGCCAGCGCTGCTAGCTAGGCCAGCCCGATTGATATGTGGGTTCCCATGTTTGTACGTTTTTGGTTTGCTACTTTTATCTTCTACCTTTGATTTCTCAAATTTAGTAAATAGATTATCTAGCTCGCGCAAGAGCTCACGTTTTTGTGAGTCTTTCAGCTCAAATACTTCACCTTTATAGGCGATGTATTTATTTTTGAGTACAGGACTGAGATCATAGATGGGCTCGTGTTGTTCTCCATTTACATCTAGCAGCTCATCCAAGGTCAATCCATAATAGCGAGACAGGGCACAGAGTGTATCTAAATCTGGTTCGCGATACCCTGTTTCGTAGTTTGAAAGCGCCGCATTACTGATACCTACGGCCTTTGCTACTTCGATTTGGCTTTTGCCCATGCGCACGCGAGCACGCTTTAAGTTCTTATAAAACTGCATGTTCATCACCTACATCGATACATAAACAACTACAAACTATATATTTTTACAATAATGTATCACTAATTTTTTAATGTATCACCAATTTTTTTGAAAGCTTCATCAGCTACGGCTAATGTGCGTTCGATTTCACTGCTCTTATGGCAGATAGATACAAAGTTACTTTCATAAGGACTTGGCGCATAGTAAATACCATGGCTCAAGTTATGATGGAAGAACATTTTAAAGTGTTCTTCGTTGCAAGATGCTGCATCATCGAAGTTCTTAACTGGTTTATCAGTGAAGAAGATGGTGAACATGGAGCCTACCCGTTGTACTACTACAGGCACATTGTATTGAGCAGCCAAGCGTTCAAAGCCTTCACAAAGGGCAATGGTTGCGTCTTCAACTTGTTTAAAAATAGTTGGGTCTCTTTGCAAAATGGAAAGCGTTGCAAGACCAGAGGTTACGGCAATTGGATTACCGCTCAATGTACCAGCTTGATAAATAGGACCAGCTGGTGCGATTTGATTCATAATCTCACGAGCACCGCCAAATACAGCAAGTGGCATACCACCACCGACGATTTTACCAAGGCAAGTAAGATCTGGTTTAATATTATAACGTTTTTGAGCACCGCCGCTGCTAGCGCGGAAACCACACATAACTTCGTCAAAGATCAATAATGCACCGTGAGCCTTAGTTACTTCACGCAAGGTTTCAAGGAAGCCTGGTTCTGGAGGCACACAGCCCATGTTGCCTGCTACAGGTTCTACAATGATAGCCGCAATAGTGTCACCAATCTCGTCGAATAACTTGCGAACCGCATCAGAGTCATTGTACGGCAAAGTAATAGTGTTTTCTGCTACACCTTGAGGAACACCAGGGCTATCTGGTACACCAAAGGTAGCAAGGCCAGAGCCAGCTTTTACCAAGAGCGCATCACTATGACCATGGTAACAGCCAACGAATTTCACAATGCGATCGCGACCAGTATAGCCACGAGCTACGCGCAAGGCACTCATAGTAGCCTCAGTACCAGAGTTAACGAGGCGGATAACCTCCATAGATGGCATGAAGGCTTGTACCTTTTTAGCCAATTCTGTTTCTAGTAAAGTAGGCGCACCGTAGCTTGTGCCGCGAGGAATCGCTTCTTGTAGGCTAGCAATAACCTCAGGGTTCGCATGGCCCAAAATCATAGGACCCCAGCTCAAGACATAATCAATGTATTCGTTGTTATCGATATCATAAATACGGCTGCCGCTAGCGCTGCTGATAAACGGAGGGTTAGAACCTACACTGCGGTAGGAACGAACCGGACTGTTTACGCCACCTGGCATATAACGTTTAGCCTCTTCAAAGGCCTTTTCAGATTTACCGAGTTGGAACATGGTTTCTCCTTACTTTTGTAACCATTTAGCAATATCTATAGCATGGTACGTAATGATGATTTTAGCACCAGCGCGCTTCATGGAAAGCATTGTTTCCATAACGAGGCGTTCTTCGTCGATAAGACCAGCCGCTGCAGCGGATTTAACCATTGCATATTCACCAGACACATTGTATACCGCCACAGGCAATTCATAGCGGTCACGTGTTTCGCGAACGATATCCAAGTAGGACAATGCTGGTTTAATCATGATAATATCTGCACCTTCAGCGATATCCAGTTCGATTTCTCTGAAAGCTTCCAAACGATTAGCTGGATCCATTTGATAGGACTTGCGGTCCCCAAATTTAGGAGCGGAGTTAACAGCACCACGGAATGGACCGTAGTAAGCAGATGCATATTTTGCTGCATAGCTCATGATGGATACATTTGTATATCCAGCCGCATCAAGGGCTTCACGGATAGCACCTACACGGCCGTCCATCATGTCCGATGGAGCCACCATATGGGCGCCTGCTTCCGCTTGGCTTACCGCTACTTTACAAAGTAATGGCAAGGTTTCATCATTTAAGATTTCATGATCATCAATCATGCCACAGTGACCTGTAGAGGTATATTGGCACAAGCATACGTCAGAAACAACCAAGAGATTTGGCACTGCTGCACGGATGGCTTTAATAGCTTGTTGTACAGGTTGGGACATATCCCACGCAGAGGAACCTTGTTCATCTTTATAGGTAGGAATACCAAAGATTTCTACACCGCGAACGCCAAGATCATACGCCTCTTGGGCTACTTTCACAGCCTCATCAACAGATAAGTGATATTGACCTGGCAATGTGTCGATTTCATTTTTGATACCTTCACCAGGTACGATAAATAATGGATAAATTAAATCAGTTACGTCGAGTGTCGTTTCGCGCACCAAATCACGCATTTCTGGACTGATACGCAAGCGGCGAGGACGATATGTTAAATCGTACATGTAATCCTCCTAAATGTCCTTTATAATAGCATTTACTAAGCCATCAGTTGTATATACATCGCTGATAACAGCTGGTTTAAGACCTGCACTCATAGCTGTAGCAGCCGTAATTGGACCGATACAAGCCACTTTAGTTTTGCCTAATAGGTCTAATGCATTATCACCCAATAATTGGATTGTATTCGTTACAGTAGAAGAGCTTGTAAAAGTAAT
>NZ_CAKPTN010000081.1 GCF_934190855.1 uncultured Veillonella sp.
GGAAATGACTAACGAAGTAGAACCATTAGAACCATCCATTGCTATTAATGAAGCCATTCAATTAGCAAAAGAATTTGGCTCTGATGCTTCTTATAAATTAATTAATGCAATTTTAGATGCATACAACAAGAGTAGATAATGAAACGATATTACTTAGGCATTGATACCAGTTGCTACACCACGAGTTGTGCCATTATAGATAGTGACTTTCACATAGTCGGAGAAGCGCGCAAACTATTAGAGGTTAAACATGGGGAGCGAGGACTACAACAATCAAATATGGTCTTTCAGCATACAAAGGCATTGCCTAAGCTAATGTCAGAATTACCGCAAGTGCCAATTAGCGGTATCGGTGTTAGTGGCTTTCCACGACGCGAGGAAAATTCTTATATGCCTGCCTTTATGGTTGGTCTAGGACATGGAGAATCACTAAGTCACGTGATGAATGTACCGCTACAAGTTTTCGCGCATCAAGAAAATCATATATTAGCAGCACTACGAGATTTAAAAACAATTCCTAGTAAACCATTTTTAGCACTTCATTTATCAGGCGGTACTACGGAGCTCGTATATTGCCATTATCAAGGTGAAGGGATTTTTGAATCTCACATTATTGGCGGTTCTAAAGATTTGCAAGGTGGTCAATATGTGGATCGCATCGGTGTTGCTATGGGCTTACCATTTCCTGCAGGAAAACATCTTGAGGCATTAGCATTACAAACTACAGAGTATGAGCCACTACCATCATCTATGAAAGAGGGATGGATTAGTTTTGCCGGTCCTTGCAGCGCAGCTATGCGGCGTATACATGAAACCATGAGTGATGTGGATAAATCTAATTTAGCTAGAGCTGTATTTACATCTATCGGAAATGCTTTAGAAAAAATGATTACCTATCATATTAAAGAAAAACCAGTTCGTACACTTATCGCTGTAGGTGGTGTGATGAGCAATAGTTTACTTCGTACTCGAATGGAATCCTATTGCAAACGCAATCGTATGACATTACATGTGGCGCAGCCACAATTTTCTGTTGATAATGCTACAGGAAATGCGTTTGGCGCAGCTTATTTACAAGAATCTAGAGGATCATCGTGAATGTATTAACCATTACACAATTGAACAATCTCATAAAGCGCACCTTAGATCGTGAATATCTACTTAAAAATGTTTATGTAAGCGGTACTATTATCAATGCTAAACGTCATAGTAGTGGGCACATGTATTTTTCTTTGAAAGATGAGGAATCTGCCATTGATGTAACCATGTGGTCTAGCACTGTTATGCAAAAAGGGTTGGCTAATGCCATTCAAAATGGTTTATTAGTAACTGTAAAAGCATCTGTTAACTTTTACAATAAAATGGGCCGTTTAAATCTCATTGCATCAGATATGCAAATAGGTTCTAAAAGCCCGTTACAGCTTGAATTTGATGCATTAAAGCGAGAATTAACAGCTTTAGGATACTTTGATGATAGTCACAAACAAAGTTTACCGTATATGGCAAGCTGTATTGGTATCGTCACGTCTCAATCTGGCGCAGTTCTACATGATATTCTCCATGTCAGCGAGCGACGTAATCCTTTAGTTCAATTTAAATTGTTTTCTGTGCCTGTACAAGGTAATACAGCGGGACCTATTATTGCAAAAGGTATTGCGGCCGCCGATGCAGATCCTGATGTAGATGTTATTATCGTTGGTCGTGGTGGCGGTTCCATGGAGGACTTGTGGTGCTTCAATGATAGAGCTGTAGTAGAAGCCATTTATAAGGCTAATACGCCTATTATTTCCGCTGTAGGACATGAAACTGATTACACTTTATGTGATTATGTGGCAGATGCACGCGGTGCTACGCCGAGTCATGCTGCAGAGATGGCAGTTTTGTCGCTTACTACATTGCAAGATCAATTAACAGAAAAAGAAGAGTATTTGCATGAATATATACGTTATACACTACAACAGAAACGTACAGATTTGACATTACTTTTTAATCGCAGACTTGGTATACCAGCGCTTCAGTTTTTACATAAGCAAAAATCATATTTACAAGAACTTTCACAGACATTAACAAATGTTACTAAAGAGAGATGTAATACGGAAAAGCATAGTTTAGCATTATTAGCTCAACAGTTAGAGTCATTAAATCCATTACAAATGATGGTTAAAGGGTTCGCAAAGGTTGAACATAATAATGAAGCCGTAACTTCGGTGGCCCAATTACAACCGAATGACGATATACGGGTTACATTAGCAGATGGTTATGTTACAGCCACGGTAAAGGAGGCGCACAAAGATGGCCGCATCACTAAAAAGTTATGAGAAAAAATATAAAGCCTTAGAAGATATTGTTAAGCAATTAGACGATGGTGATATGACCATCTCTGAGCTCTTAAATCAATATAAAAAAGGCTTAACCTTAGTTAAGGAATGTGCAGAAATGCTTGATTCCGTTGAAGCTGAGGTACAACAAATTATCGAAGAAGTCCGCATCAGCGAATAAGGAGATTCTATGTTCAAAGAATATTTAGCGTCTAGCAAACAAAATATTGAACAATGGTTAGGTGAGGTATTAACTAGTCCAAATCAAGAATTTAAGCCCCTTTATGAAGCTATGAATTACAGCTTAATGCAAGGGGGCAAACGAATTCGACCAATCTTATCTAAAGCTGTGTTAGAAATGCTTCAAAAAGATCCTGCTGATTATAAAGAGTTTTTATGTGCAATGGAGTGTATCCATACGTATTCCTTAGTACATGATGATTTACCTGCCATGGATAATGATGATTATCGTAGAGGTAATTTAACAAATCATAAAGTATATGGTGAAGGTTTAGCTATTTTAGCGGGTGATGGTTTATTGACATATGCCTTTCAACTAATGACCGCCAATAAGACGGCTACGGCTCAAGAGAAACTCGATGCCATTCAATGTGTAGCGACTGCAGCGGGTCCAGAAGGTATGGTCGGCGGTCAGGCCTTTGATATGCTCAGTGAAGATAAACATATTCCATTAGATGAGTTACAAGTTCTTCATCGCGGCAAAACGGGGGCTTTATTTAATGCGTCTGTAGAGTTAGGCCTTATCTTAGGTAATGCAGATACTGCTACGAGAACAGCATTAATGGAATATGCTAATTGTTTAGGATTGTTATTCCAAATCACTGATGATATTCTAGATGTAACAGGTACTATCGAAGAATTAGGAAAAACACCTGGCAGTGATATTCGCCAACATAAATCTACTTATGTATCTTTACTTGGTTTAGAGGGGGCAAAAGAGCAAGCCGCTGCAGTAGGTAAACAGGCTCATGATGCATTAAACTCCGTTTCTTATGATACATCTATATTGGCAGCATTAATTGATTATCTTTTAAAACGTACGAATTAATAGGTATTACCTGTAGAAGGTACAAAGAATGATTGATTTATTACCACAAATAGCACATAACTACATAGCGCAAGCCGCATTTTGGGGTTGGTTTACCGCTCAAGCAATTAAATTCGTATGGCAACTTGTAAGACATGGTAAATTCCGGCCAGAACGCCTTGTAGGCTCCGGTGGATTCCCTAGTTCCCATACATCCTTTGTCATTGCTACTACTACGGCTATTTATCTAAAAAATGGTGTATCAGATCTTTTTATCTTGTCCTTAGTATTCTCTATTGTAGTTATGTATGATGCATCAGGTGTTCGATTAGAGGCTGGAAGACAAGCTCAAATACTAAATCAAATTGTGGAATATTTTACAAAGAAAAATATTCCTGTTCAAATTACTCGTAAAGAGGCGCTAAAAGAGTTATTAGGACATACGCCTGTGGAAGTATTTGGTGGTTTAATCCTAGGTATTCTTGTTGCCTATATTCAGTTTTATTATATTTATAATGGTGTACTATGAGCAGTAAAGAACGGTTAGATATACTCCTTGTCAATCGAGGTCTTTTTGAAAGTAGAGAAAAAGCAAAAGCTGCTATTATGGCTGGACTTATCTTTATGGATACTACGCGCATAGATAAAGCAGGAACAAAAGTACCTGTTGATGCTAATATCCTGGTAAAAGGCAATACATTACCGTATGTAAGTCGTGGTGGGCTTAAATTGGAAAAAGCTATCCAAACATATCCTATCGATTTACAAGACGCTGTCATGGTTGATATAGGCGCTAGTACAGGTGGATTTACAGACTGTGCTTTACAAAATGGGGCAACTAAAGTTTTTGCTATTGATGTAGGTTACAACCAATTAGCGTGGAAATTACGTCAAGATCCGCGTGTTATCAACATGGAAAAACAAAATATCCGCACTGTCACACCAGAGCAATTAGGTGAACTTGTCGATTTTATTTCTATTGATGTAGCCTTTATTTCTTTAGACAAAGTTCTACCAGTTGCTACTACCTTATTAAAAGATACAGGTTCCCTTGTGGCCTTAATTAAACCTCAATTTGAGGCGGGCAAAGAAAATGTTGGTAAGGGTGGTATAGTACGAGATAGTGCTATCCATAAAGAGGTTTTACACCGAATATTACAAGTAGCTTATGACTGTGGGCTGTATATCCATGGTTTAACCTTCTCACCTATTAAAGGAATGGAAGGAAATATTGAGTTCTTAGGTTATTTTAAAAAGTACGAAGAAGGGGCTTTAACTATTAACGACGAATTAATTGATGCAGTCGTTACCGAAGCTCATTCGTTATAGGAGATTACTATGCGTATCGGATTCTTCCCGAATATGGGGAAAAGCAACATTATGGCAGTTCTCAAAATGGCTGCTCATATTTGTAAAGAAGAAGGTATCGAAGTATTTTTGCCAGATGATCTCGAATCAGATGCACCTGCACGAGTACTTAAGATTCCAAAAACTCATATTGTAAGCCGTCCTGAAATCTTCAAACAAATAGATATTGCTTTTAGTTTTGGTGGGGATGGTACGATCATTCATTTAGCCCGACAAATCTATCCGTATAATGTACCAGTGTGCGGTATTAACTTAGGTGAGCTAGGGTTCTTAAATCAAATAGAAATTCACCAAATGCAAAGTCATATAAAACGTATAGTGAAAGGTGACTACAAGATTGAAAAGCGCGGTCACTTATATGCTTATATTGACCGTAATGATGGCAAAGAAGAAGAACTTGTTCCTATTATCAATGAAATAGTTATAACCCGTGCAGAACCAGCTAAAATGGCACGCATTAATATGTCTGTTAATAATCAACACACTCAAATGTATCCGTCTGATGGTTTAATCATTTCCTCTGCTACAGGATCTACAGGTTATAACCTATCAGCTGGTGGTCCAATTATGAAACCAGATAATAGATCTATCATAGTTACACCTGTAGCTCCACATTTGATTCAAGGTGTATCTCTAGTATTAGAGGAGCATGATACAATTCAAATTACAATGCCTGAACGAGAACCACAATTACACATTTGTATTGATGGTACCTTTGACTATACTTTTACAAATAAAGAAACCTTACATATAAGTTCTAATCCTGTATACTGCTTATTTGTACGATTTAAGGATCAATGTTTCTTTGGTACATTATTTAAAAAATTAGCGTCTCGTAGAGACGAATTATTATAACCAAATCTCAAGTGGGGTGGTTTCGTGATTAACATTAACAATGCTGTTCAATTTCAACATTTAATCTGGGATCGGTCGATGAAAAAAGCCAAAGTAGTTGTTGATGCTACATGTGGTAATGGCCATGATTTATTGTATTTAGCAAAACGTGCACCAAAAGGATGTCATTTATATGGTATCGATATTCAAATGAAAGCAATCAATAGTAGTAAAGAACTACTGAAGACAAATGATATTGCACCTGATGTGAGTCTAACCTTTATTCATGACTCTCATGATCTAGCATTAGCTCATCAATTAAAAGATGAGGTTATCGATTTAATGATTTTTAACTTAGGCTATTTACCTGGTAGTAATCATAAAGTTATAACTAAACCGCATCAAACTATAGAAGCCATAGATAAGGGATTACATAAATTATCTAAGTCTGGCGTTATCACAATTGTTGCTTACCCAGGAACACCTGAAGGGATGGATGAAATGCAATCCCTTAAATCATATTTATCTGATTTAGAACAGAAATTGTATAATGTATGTCATTGGCATCCAATGAACCAAATTAATAACCCACCAGAATTGTTTATATTACAAAAACGATAAAAAGCTATATATCTTTATTCATTATGAATAAAACTCATAATCAACATGTAAAAGCCCCTATAAAGGGGCTTTTATTTATACATGTATATTTTTCTACTTTTAAATTATTAATTCCCTATAAATAGATTAACCTTATGGGCTATGAATTTATACAACGTCAGTATATGGAATCTTAACAATATTTTAAATATTAGTATAATATGCATAAGACGTATAATATATGCGATTTATACCATATATTAATTATGAATATATGGTATAATATTATCAGAAAGATACTATTCTCTTTTATGTGCAAGTTTTAAAAAAGGGAGTTCAAAATGAAACGCTATCGCTATAACAAAATTAAAGAGATCGTACAGTCCAAGGCGATTGAAACACAAGAGGAATTAGCAGCGGCCTTATTAGAAGAAGGTATTGAAGTAACACAAGCTACAGTCTCTCGTGACATCAAGGAATTGATGTTAATCAAAATTCCTACAGGCGATGGACATTATCGTTATGCGTTATCTCCAGAGGAAAACGTAGTTTTATCTCGTAGTCGCATTAACAGATTATTCCAAGATTCTTTAATTAAGGTTGATCACAGTTTAAACCAAGTTGTATTACATACAATTCCTGGTTCTGCTCAATCTGTAGCATTTTCTATCGACCATGCAAAATGGACTGAAATTATCGGTACATTAGCAGGGGACGACACTATTTTGTTAATTGCAAAATCTGAAGCTGAAGTTCCAGCGATTTTAGCGAAAATCCAAGATTTAATGAAGGACTAATCATATGTTAACGCAAATGAGCATTCGCAACTTTGCGTTGATTGAGCAAATGAATATTTCATTTAATGATGGCATAACTATCTTTACCGGCGAAACTGGGGCAGGGAAATCCATTCTTATGGATGCCTTTAGTATCCTATTAGGAGAACGCGCGAGCAGCGAGTTTATTCGTCACGGTAAAGATAGTTTTGTTATAGACGGAATATTTGATATTGCTAATCACCAAAGTATTCAAGAATTATTAGAATCTAAAAATATAATGGTTGAAGAAGGCCAACTAATTTTATCTAGATCCTTTAACCGTAATGGCAAATCAAGTATCTTAGCTAATGATCAACCTATACCATTAAAGGCTTTAAAAGAAATTGGTCAATATTTAGCAGATATTCATGGTCAATATAGCAACCAGCGATTACTTGATGCTGATACACATCATGAATATTTAGATACTTTCAATAAAGAAGGTCAATCAGCTTATAACACATATAAGGACGCATACAAAGTATATAAACAAGCTAAGCAGGAAGTAGATAACTTGCAAGAAAATATGTCTGAGCGCGCGAGAGAGCTTGATATGTTGAGATATCAAATCGACGAAA
>NZ_CAKPTN010000082.1 GCF_934190855.1 uncultured Veillonella sp.
CCATATCTTCAGTTGGAGTTTCTTTAAGGCCAGTGCGTGCAGCTTCTTCAGCTGTGATTGTTTCATAGCTTACTGGGGAACCATATTGGTTATCGCCTTCGTCACCTTTTTGAGCGAGCAAGTAGATAACATAGATGATACCAAATGGAATTAAGCTAATTAAAAGCATCCAACCGCTTTTACCAACGTCATGTAAACGACGAACACCAAGGCCAATGGAAGGCAACAAAATTGCAACGTTGTACGCCATGGAAATAAGGCCAAAAACGCTTGATAATGCAGTGTTCATAAAAAGTGCGCTCAATACATTAATGATACCAGCAATAACAATTGTGATACCATAGAAACGCCAATATTCACTGCGGCTTGCACGGCCTTTAAAATTAGCAAAATTGCCCATAACCGTATGTTTGAAATTATCTACATACGAAAGATTTTTGATAGATAAATCTGTCATTGTATTCTCTCCTACAAAATAACAAATAAAATAAAAATAAAAACAAAGATAATTATAGCATGTTTATCTTTGATTTTAAATTTCAATTTCTATATATTTTGGGAATAACTTATGCATTATATTAACCATTTATACAATTATATTCTACAAAAAACTCTCCCTATAGTGAAGCTATAAGGAGAGTTATCATGTTACATCACACTTGTTGTAAGTAATTGATCGACTAAGAACCATAGTACAAAGATTGCACAGAGCAGTCCAGCCGTTAGTCCCATCGTTGGTGTTGCATCGATAAGACCAATTTCATGAGCCATTTGTTTTGTTAAGACCACTTGACCTGTAGGCGCACCAAAGCGGTTTGAGTTGCTTTCACCAGGAAGAGCCATAAGAACTAACAGAATAAGAGTGCCAATAACAGGTACAAATCCGATAAATACGAGGCCACCAGAACGACCTTGGTCATGTAAGCGGCGCACTGCAACGGCCACGCCAGGGATGACCATCACTACGGATAAGAGAACGAGAATGACTAAGCCGAAGCCTACACCTACTGCACTAGAGAGGGGGCTAATATAACTTAAAAAGGCACAGGTGAACAAAATTGCTACAAAGAGCAATTGATACATTAAAAAGAAATTCCAATATTCACTACGACTCGCACGGCCTTCAAAGTCAGCATATTTATATACTAAACATTGTTTGAAGTTTTCAATCAATCCTAGATTATATTTATCTAAGGAAATTGGGGCTTTGCGGACATGCCCACAGTCTGGGCAAAAACGATCATTTCTCAGTACTTCATGTCCACAATATGGACAAGATTTCATAATAAACTCCTTCCATCGACAGACAGGAAACAGTAAAGCTCAAAAGGTCCTGTTGCACATAACACATATAGTAACTAAGATATTATTTCTTACTTAATATCTATAATTTTGAATTCATCTTGTATTCATTCTACTACAAAGTGTTATATTGTCTATAAAAGAGTTGTTAAACTTTTATAAAATAAAATAATGAGTATGTTAATAAATACAGGTAATTATTACATGTATCCGTTCCCGTTAAAACCAAACCATAATAGCTCATCTACAATATCCGCAATTTGAATGGATTGGATAAGGAAGATGGTAATCCCCATAATCCAGTCTTGACGGCGAGACGGCGTTTCTTCAAGACCTGTTTTCTGACTTATATCAGATGTAACAGGGATATAGCCCGTTCTTTCGCCATAGGCATTTTCCCCTTGATCGCCGCGGCGCAATTCATAGGTTAAGAATATAAAGAAGCCTACAACAGGAATAAAGGAAATCAGCTGCGTCCAACCACTACGACCAATATCATGCATACGTCGCGCCGTAGCCGCAATATTTGGAATTAATAAAAACATGGACACGGCGAAACCAATTTTATCGACTATGCTTTCAAAATTAAGAAGGCCCAAGGCATTACAAATCATAGCCAAAATGCCTAATACACCTTGAATCATTGTGATACCTGCGGCAAAGCGCCAATATTCACTGCGGCTAGCACGACCGTTAAAATTAGCATAGTTTTTGATACCTAGCTTGAAGGCATCGGTATAGTTCAAATCATATGTATTGATAATTGCCATAACCTAGTCCTCCTCCACGTCTTCAATGCTAACAATGCCCCAGCCCTTACCTGCGTCGTACAAACGAACTAGAACAGGGTCGTGTCCATTTTCAAAGGTCACTATAAAACCAGTATAGTTGAAAGTATAATCATCTTCTTTATCTTGAGACACGTAGTCGAGCCGAATCGTTTCTACTTTAGGATGCTGCTCCTTCGCTACCGCTTGTTGCCATAGCTCAAACGTACCGTATCGCTCCATTTCTCGTACGCTTAGCTGGCGATATGCGGCATGATAATCCTCTTTACCAAGGCTTTCATAGTACGTACGCACTATAGAGCGAGCCTCTGTCGTAGCCGTTTCACTTTCTAATAAACGGTTAGCCTTTTTCGTTAGCGCACTAGGTTCTAAATTACTGTATGCAAATTCTTCTACCATAAAATTATGATTTATCATTGCACTGCCAGCGCTATTAACGAGCCAGCCTAGCACTAATAACCCCAGAATAAACACGCCAGATACAGATTCCTTTTGTAACGTGTTTACATCATTGTTATATACGTTTGCTTCGTTGTTATATGCGTTTGCAGCGTCGTTAGATATGTCCGGTTGAACTTGGATAGGCGATGTGCGTTTGCACAATAGATACAATAAAGCAAGCCAGCCTAAAATAGGGACCAATAGTAAAATAATCAACATCGGATCATTATTAGAGTCTCGCAATCGTCGCGCCATGAGCATAATCGTAGGCAAGCACAACAAGATAGATAAAACAATTAATATGCCCCCACCTAGGGATACGGCGTAGAGAAATCCGTACGGGATATAGCTTGCAAGGCCTGTTATACATGTAATTAAACCATATACAAAGGATATGGCACTTATGGTAAGCCAAAAATCGGCTATATTCGTTCGTCCCTTACTGTTCGCATAGTTTTCCACTAGCTCACGATAGAGGATCTCATATACTCTCTGTTTCATAAAACTCCTACTATAATTTTAGATAATATACAAACATAGATACTCTTATTATACTATGATGTATCAACTCATTTATTTCATCTATTCTTCACTAAATTTTTCTATACTTTAATTAGATTTTTTACAACTAAAATTCGTACAACTTATTATATAGGAGACAATTATGAAAGCTAAATTAACTAAAGTAATGGCTATGGCCAGCTTAGCGGCCTTCTTAACTGTTGGTATCGGTGCTAACGTAGCACAAGCTAAAGATTTCCGCTTCACTATCGGTGACTCCCCTCGCATCAAAAAGAATGCTGATGGTACATGGGATAGCAGTGCTAATCCATGGTTCAAAAAGGGCGAGAAAAAACAAAAAAAACATAAAGTATCTGAACGTGATAAACACGATAAAAAGAAAATTGCAGAACGTAGCTACTACAGCATGCGCTCTGAATCTTCTAATGACTAAGCCCCTTTCATAATCAGTTCCTGCTGATTATATAAGACATAACTAAACTAACTAACAAAAGGACGTTATACGATGTATAACGTCCTTTTGTTAGTATCTTTAACATTATTATGCTCTAATTTCTACAATTTAATTATTACTCTCTAATTTCCACAATTTGGAACAGGCTATATTTATTAGGTCGCAAGATCATGGTACCACTGCGAGACTCTGTAAATGGTACACCCTCTTTTTTACCGCTCATTACAATAGCAAAGGCAATTTGTACTTCATCCTTTGAGTCAGCTATGACTTCCAGCTTATCGTAGTCTACGCGGCGCACACCTTCATAGGCTTTAGCGAGGCTTTCTTTGGTAGGATATTTCTCTCGTTCGGCTCCACCGAGGCGCGCATGAGCATCTTTGAACCGTTCATTAACGACTTCTTCAAAGAATCGCTCCACAGAAATCCGAGCCTCAAGGCCATAAGACTTTTCTTCAGGGTTTGTCTGCTTGGAGTATCTAGCAGCAGCTTTAAATTCGCCACCTCGAATGACATTAAGTACGCCTTCTGCAATATTGTAATTGCCATACCACGCAAAGGCAAAGCTCGCGAGGAGTACGGCTATCATCATCCGATCCGTAGAACGGGTTGGACTTGTAGAAATATCTAACCGAGCACTCAAATGTTCATCGACAGGCTCAGTATACTGCGGTTTCCCAAAGCGATTTTCCTCGGGGTCCCCTGCTTTCACAGTCCAAGGTAATAAGACTAATGGTCCAATGATAGGCACTAACATAAGCAGTGCAAGCCAACCCGATTGATTCACATCGTGGAGACGACGAACCGTAAGATTGACACAAGGAATAATCGTAAAAACAACCATTATGAAAAATAGGAAAACCCACGCAATAAATTGGTCACTATCATCAGAATTAGCCCAGCCGATAAGAGCACATACCATGTACATGAGCGCCCATAGAAGTGCTATGACAAGCATAAACCGCCAATAGTTCCCCCGTGAAGAACGACCACTGATAGTAGTCCACTGAATGAGATAGGTATTGATAAAGTTATCCTTATACCCCAGGATATATCGTTCAAAATCGACAATGGTTACACCTGTTTGGCGGTGCACATTTGTATAAATCGGACCACCTAAGGGCCCCATATTCCCGCCACAGCGTAAACAGATGGCTTGTTCATCTGGTCCTTCTTTACCACAACGTGTACAGCGTTGCATACGACCTCCTACAAAACATTGACTATAAATATTAATGCTCGGTATATAAGAATAGGGCCTATCGTAATGATAGGTCCTATTTTTACTTGTTGCCTCTATTATATAAGGTAACCTTATTATGCGCCAGCCTTAAGGACTGCTTGTTTCATAGATTGTACGTAATCAAATAATGCTTGGTCTGCATTTTCGCCGTGTTCTGCCACGATTTTAACGATGGCAGAGCCTACGATAGCGCCGTCAGATACGCGCGCCATAGCCTCTGCTTGGTCTGGCGTAGAAATACCAAAGCCAACCGCTACAGGGATATCTGTATATTTGCGAACCGTTTCAACGATGGATTTAATATCCGTCTTGATTTCGCTGCGCATACCTGTAACGCCAAGGGAAGATACGCAGTAAATAAAGCCTTCTGCTTCTTTAGCGATCATTTCGATGCGGTTCTCAGACGTTGGAGCAATCAAGGATACTACTTCAACACCGTGTTTATTAGCAATGCTTGCGAGTTCACCTTTTTCTTCAAAGGGCATATCAGGCACGATAACGCCGGAGATACCTACCTCTTCGCAGAGGGTAAAGAATTTTTCACGACCGAATACATAGATTGGATTCAAATAGGTCATGAATACGAGAGGTATAGTCACCGCATCATCGCCCGTACGCAAACGGCGCACCATATCGAAGATATCGTTGATTTTTACGCCTGTAGCAAGAGCACGTGTGCTCGCTTCTTGAATAACTGGGCCTTCCGCCGTTGGGTCAGAGAAAGGAATACCAATTTCCACCATGTCGGCGCCGGCTTTCACCATAACGCGAATATAACGTTCTGTGGTCTCGATGCCGTGGTCACCAGCACTGATGAACGGGATGAATGCCTTGCCCTTTGTGAAAGCGTCTTTAATTTTACTCATGAAGATCCACCCCTCTATATTTCGCCATAGCCGCTACGTCTTTGTCGCCACGACCAGATAAACAAATAATAATGATATCGTCCTTGCTCATAGTAGGAGCGATTTTACGAGCATGCGCCACTGCATGAGCACTCTCGATTGCTGGAATAATGCCCTCTAAGCGAGACAAATATTCAAAAGCATCTACTGCTTCGTCGTCTGTTACAGGCACGTATTCTGCGCGGCCGCTGGCGTACAAGTGCGCATGTTCAGGACCGATACCAGGATAATCAAGGCCTGCAGAAATAGAATATACTGGAGCGATTTGACCGTCTTCGTCTTGGCAGAAGTAAGATTTCATGCCATGGAAGATACCTACAGAGCCTTTCGCAATTGTCGCTGCATGCTCCTCTGTGTCGATACCGCGACCTGCCGCTTCACAACCGATGAGACGAACACCTTCGTCTTCGATAAAGTGATAGAACATGCCCATCGCATTGGAGCCACCCCCTACGCAAGCCATTACAGCGGATGGTAATTTACCTTCTGCTTCTAAGATTTGTTCACGAGCTTCACGGCTGATGATGGATTGGAAATCACGAACGATCATAGGGAACGGATGCGCACCCATAACGGAGCCCAATACATAGTGCGTATCAGACATGCGGTTTGTCCATTCGCGCATCGCTTCAGATACAGCATCTTTCAATGTGCTTGTACCGCTAGTTACAGCGTGTACCTTTGTACCGAGCAATTGCATGCGATATACGTTAAGCGCTTGGCGTTCACAGTCCTCCGCACCCATGTATACTTCGCAATCCATGCCCATCAAGGCCGCAATAGTCGCCGTCGCAACACCGTGTTGACCGGCCCCAGTTTCAGCGATAACGCGCGTTTTACCCATCCTTTTTGCCAATAACATTTGGCCGATTACGTTATTCAACTTGTGGGAACCAGTATGGTTCAAGTCTTCTCGTTTTAAATAGATTTTAGCGCCCCCAAGGTCCTTTGTCATGCGTTCTGCATAGTATAAAAGGGATGGACGGCCTGTATAGTTTTTATGTAAATCCTCAAGTTCGCGTACGAAATCGGGATCATCTTTGTACTTGTTGTACGCCTCTTCCAATTCGATGACTGCATTCATCAATGTTTCTGGCATAAATTGGCCCCCAAAGGAACCAAAATAACCATGTCTTTGTTCACTCATATAACTTACCTTTCCATGTACCATTCCTGCTAGCACGCCTGTATAGCGTTACTATTGGCATCTATCTCAACAATCGATGAATTTCATCGGATGTGTCTAAAATATTATTATATTTTAGATTTATGTATTTTCTATGATTACTCGCCTATAATAGGCCTTATTCTCTCAACATTTAGTGAGCTATTGTTCTCACGATGTTAGTAAAAGCTTTGATCTTTTCATTGTCTTTCACGCCATCTGTTTCAATGCCGCTACTAATATCTACGCCATAAGGTCTCACCGTACGAATGGCGCGAGCCACGTTAGCGCTATCAATACCACCTGCGAGCATAAATGGACGTTCAAACTCATCCAAGCAAGACCAGTCGAATACTTCGCCCGTGCCACCGCGCTCGTCCTTATGATACGCATCAAATAATAGCATATCAGCACTGCTATCAATCCACGCCTCTGCATCTGCAGCACTGCGGATTTGAACAGCCTTCCAAACCTCTACATTAGTACGTTCTTTTAAGGATTGGATGAAAGCTTCATCTTCGTCGCCGTGCAATTGCACCGCATCAAGATTGACTTCTTTAGCGATTGTAACGAGGTTATCTACCGTTTCATTCACGAAAACGCCTACCGTTTTAATAGCATCAGAATTGGTATTTTCTTCACCTATCTGCACGTTTCCAGATGCTTTGCTTCCTACTGTTCCAGCTTGTACTGTATCACCA
>NZ_CAKPTN010000083.1 GCF_934190855.1 uncultured Veillonella sp.
ATCCCCTCTTGTTTTAGCACTACTTACCAATGTAGTATCTAGTTTTGAACGATTTATGCCTGAAGCCTCTGTAGATGACGGCTACATGCGCATCATCATCTTTAAAGAGTACTTCATTCTCGACATCCTTAGCGTAATACCGCTCATTATTAGTGGTGCCATTTATAACTCTCGTTATACAACTACATTAACCGTAAACAAGGCATCCATCGAGCTCTTATCTAATGTTGATGATTTAGCCACTAATATGGATGGTGATCCAGGTCCATCTATGCCAGTAGATATCGAAGTATTGCCTCGGGTACTAAAGGTATTTGCCCCATCAAAACATAAAAAGAAAAAGGCTTTGAATTTGCCTAAACTACCGCATATTTAACAAATTATAGAGAAATCTACAAATAGAATTGTAAGGAACTCTATAAAACAAAACCATATAGCTCTATAACACAAAAGCTCTCTAGCAAAGGATAGAGAGCTTTTTATGCTTATTAACTAATAAAATAGATTCCTGTTGCCGACACACTACTTACGAGCAAAGAAATATGCTATCAAGTATAGGTTTTTGGCTAATCTATAATGATGGCATCATGCAAGCGGAAGCTATAAATATAGCATGCTTTCACAGGCATTCCCGTCAATCGCTGTAAGGCCTCTTTATAGAGGTCCATTTGGATTTTATAGCGCTTGATGAGATCTTCCCCAGATTTAACACGGTCTGTCTTGTAATCTACGAGAACCCATTCGCCGTCTTCTTCAAAGGCTGTATCGATAATACCTTGAAGGAATAGATTCTCCCCATCCTCTAAGGTATCGTATACGCGTTTTCCTTCAAAGAGCATACTGAACGGCAATTCTCGTTCTATGCGCTTCGCATTGATGAGACGTTTCCCAAGATCAGAACTGAAGAACTTATACAAACTTGTATCGCTTAATAAATTTCGTTCTTCCTCGGTGAAAGTCCCTTTTCTTACCAATTCATCAAGCTCTTTTGTTAAAGAAGCCTGCGTGTACTTCGCAAGAGGCAACCACTGCATAGCCTCATGCATCAAGGTACCCCATTGAGCCCCCGTCAATACATCCTCTTCGGACTGTAACGCCTGTGGTTTGCGACCGAATACGGAGTTCGCTAAATCATCAGCTGAAACTGTAATAACATCCGAAACATTTCGTTTAGAGGCAGTTTCTACGGGCTCAACGACTTCAATCGGTTCGTTAAGTGTATCGATAGTCCCTGCTTCTAGTTCTCGTTCTTGGAATCGTCGTTTTAATTCACTAACGGAGATTTTAGCCGTCCGTCGTGTGGCATCGCTATACGGATAGGTATAGTTAAAGCGGTCTACTATTTCCTGTGGTAATTCCACAGAGTTAACAGCTTTTAACTCACGCACCTTGTTGATAGTACTTTCATCGATATCTGCTTTGTAGTCTAGATCACCATAGAGAGAGCCATCGTGAATTTCAACCTTTATACGGCACTTCTTATCGGGTAAATCAAAATAGGTAGGCCCTTCATACTCTATGGCTACACGCAATGGATTGCCGCCGTCTAAATGACGAGCAAAGCCCATAATGAGCCACTCTAAATATGTATTAGCTTGAGTAATAATATCTGTAGGTAGTTGTTGCCCCTTTACGGATGCAGCATTTTTAATGAGTTCACCTAAGGTGCTCAACCCACCCTTAGAATTTTTAAAGCCTTTCACAAAGCCCGTCATAAACAGCTTATCTCGCGCCCGTGTTAAGGCTACATAGAGAATACGCTGTTCCTCAGCCTTGAGAGCTGCCTCTTTGACGTCTTTCACATAGAACCACGGCATGGTTGGGAAGGATACTCGAATATCGGGGAAGTACCCCTTAAGACCAAGGCCTGCGTTCTTATCAATGAGGAGCTCAGAGCGAAGGTCCATCATATTGAATTTCTTTTGCATCCCAGATAGGAATACAACAGGGAACTCGAGGCCCTTACTCTTATGAATGGTCATGATGCGCACTACATTATCCGCTTCGCTTACCACATTGGCAAGAGGCATATCTTGGTTGCTATCGCGCAAGCTTTCAACGAATCGCAAGAATCTAAATAGACCTCGGAATCCAGAGGCCTCATAGCCTTTAGCACGGTCATATAAGGCAAGGACATTTGCACGGCGCACAAGACCATTTGGCATGGCCCCTACATAGTTTACATAGTCTTGGGATTCGTAAATATCCCACAACAAATCAGTCACACCGTGACGGCGTGACAAGGTACGCCATCGTTCCATGTGTCCAATAAAGGATAATAAGCGCTCATCTTGTGATTCTTCTGCATAGGCTGGCATAAGCGACCATAAAGAGCCCTCGCCAGATAGGCGCAAAGCACCTAGTTCATTTGCATCAAGCCCAACGAGACCGGAGTGCAACACCGCAGCCATCGGCAAGTCTTGTTCAGGATTATCTATGATGGATAACAACGCTAATAAAATCTGAATCTCTTGGGCTTCAAAGTAGCCATCCCGTTCGTTTACCACCGCAGGGATGCCGGCTTGACGCATAGCCTCTACGGCACGAGTGCCCCAACCCGCCAAAGATCTACGTAAAATAGCAAAATCGCGCCACTCGATTTGACGGAATGTGCCATCCGGATTTTGCACCTTCTTCTTCGCAGCGTGAATTTCCTTGATTTTTTGAATAATGAAATCTAGTTCGCGCTCGTTATTCTCAGGGTCATCCCCTTCGTCTTCGTCGCTTTCACTAGCACCGAGGGTATCCTTACTCACATCTAAAAGCTGCAATTCCACGTCGCCTCCAACCCAATTCTCAGGCGCATCCTCTACGATACGGCCTGGAATGAGGGATTCCGCCTCAGTATAATTGAGCTCCGCTGCCTCTTCTGTCATGATTTGATAGAACAAGAAATTCGTGGCAGCTAAGATATTTTCATGAGAGCGGAAGTTCTTCGCTAGGTCGATACGGCGCTCTACCGCATCATTACCGCCGTAGATGTTATATTTCTCCATAAACAGAGAACTATCAGCCATACGGAAGCTATAAATGGCCTGCTTCACGTCACCCACATAGAACCGATTATCGACGCGAGAAATCAAGTTGATAATCGTCTCTTGCACACCGTTCGTATCTTGGTATTCGTCGACCATGATTTCTTTGAAAGTATCTTGCAGCTCCTTCGCCACGTCAGACGGCTGAGGATCATCCTCTGTGCCAGGTTCAACAAGAAGGGCTAAACATAGATGTTCAAGATCACTAAAGTCCATAATGCCTTGCTCTTGCTTCATATCCCGATAGGCTTGGTGGAATGCAATGGTGAGCTCCACAAGACCTTCAATGATTGGATATTGAGCCTTGAACTGCTCTTGTAAGGTAGCTTCTGGCACGGTAAACACTGCTGCTTGCATGGCTTTAAGGTCATCCTTATTTTGAGCACCTAAGGATTTAAACTCAGCTACTAATATAGGATCAAAGGCTTGTGCCTCTTTTGAGCCCATGCGGAACTGATCTTTAATAAAGGTATCCATATGCTTACAAGCTTCGCCCATATCGTCCCAGGTTTGAGCATTTGAAAGCATGCCTAGTGCAGCTAGTTGGTTATCGTATATATTTTGCCATTTATGAGGCCCTACTGGATCTAGCAAGATTTGTTCCATCCGTTCTAAGCGCTCACGAATGCGGTCCATAACAGCTACCTGTTTATCCCACATATATTGACCCCATAGCGTATCGCTTGGGTTTGTTTCCATAGCCTCTTTATAAGGCACTAATGCTTTACGTAGCCATCCATCAGGATTAGCAAGGGACATAGCGTAGTTATATAAAGACATAATCTTCGCCGTTAAGCCCGCATCAGATTTATCATCACTGAAGAAGTCCGCCAATTCATAAATATTATAAAGGCCCTCTTCATAGGATTTAGTTAATAAATCGGCTAATACCTCTTGTTGCAAGAGTGCCATTTCTGCTTCATTACCAATGCGAGCTGTTGGGTTAATATCGAGCTTGTAGAAATAGGAACGAATCACCCATTGGCAGAAGGAGTGCAATGTAGAAATATGCGCAGATGGCAAGAGATTAAGCTGTCGTTCAAGACGCTGTTGCATAGCCTCATCATCAGTAGACTCCATGGCTTTTGCCAAGGCAAGCCCAATACGAGCACTCATCTCTTGTGCTGCAGCTTTTGTAAAGGTTACAACCATGAGCTCTTGTACGGACAAAGGATTATCCATATCTTTAAGACGCGTAATGATACGCTCTACGAGAACTGCTGTCTTACCCGAGCCAGCCGCTGCTGCTACGAGCAAGGTTTGATTATCTAAGGACGAATCCTTAGGCGCTATGATGGCAGACTCCTGCTCTGGTGTCCATTTAACACCCATGGTTTTCACCTCCTTCGCTACTGTTGTTTCCGTTATTGCGATCCCCGTTGTTCTCGCTATTTTCGTCGTTTAAGACCTCTTTCATCCGTTCTAGTGCATCATCTTCGGACAATCTAGATAAGTAATTGTATCGATTACGGCTAGAGTCAAAACGGCATACAGTGTTGTAATCACAGTATGTACAAGGTCTGTTCTTATTTAACTGGTACGGCTGAATTGGGAATTGTCCTTCTCCAATATGACGACCGATGTCAGCCATTACATGATTGGTATAACGGCACATTACATCAAACTCACCAGTATTCTTAACCTTATGCAAGTCTCTACTAGAAATCGTTTGATCCTTTTTTGTCGCAATTGGTACATATGGTCCTCGTTTAGAACCGTAGGATAAGAACTTATTATCTATATGCGTCAATAACTCGATATCATCGGAGAAGTAGCCGCTATTATGCCATGCATCGCTTTCCTTAGCTAAAGCTACTGCATCCTCATAGGATAGAGGCGCGCCAGCAGGAATTTTAGGGTTCTTCACATAAGAATATACCACAGCCGCTGGAGCCATAGATTGTCCTTGCCTGTTACCATAAGCGGATTCTAAGGCCAATAAATATGTCATAAGTTGCAATTTAAGTCCATAGTACACATCTTGTGCCGTTACATGGGCGCCACCAGACTTGTAATCGATAACCATGCCGTAGGTTTGACCGTCTCGAGTATATTCATCAATGCGGTCAATTTGACCAATGAGGCGCAAATAACGATCTTCCCCAAGAGGTACGCGAATCGGATCCCAGCCACCTTGGCGACCAAAATCTTGCTCCAAGTATTTCGTATCAAAATCGCTGCGCTTGGACCACTCTACAAGGCGGTCTACCGTCACATGTAATGTTCGTTGTACACGTTGCTCGATTGCCTTTTGGTAGGCATCGCTCGTTTCCTCGCCACTGTGATTTTCTTGTAAGATTTCATCGGCTACAGAGCGGCACAAGTTTTGTTGCTCCTCTTCGTTGAGATCACGCCATTGTTTATTATTTTCTAATAAGTAATTACCTAAACGCTCTAAATTAGCATGTAAGAATGTACCAATTTCAGGAGCCCCAAAGGATCGTACACGACGCGGCTCTAGTTTCAAACCATATTGAGCGTAGAACTTAAATGGACATTGTTGGTATCTCTCTAGGCGCGTTACAGAACCAGACATGTAGCCTTTAGATAGGAACAATCCATTTACTAAATCCTTCGTAATGACCGGCACATCGTTATTATCTCGAATACCACGAGATACCTCTGCTAAACGTGGACGATAGGTTTCGCTTTCACGAGCCCAGTTATAAAGGCCCCACCATAATGGATTGACCTCATGACCACTAAAGAGAGCACCCCAACGTTCAGATAATAAGGACAAACTTTGAAGCGGACGCCATACATAATCAGACTCGGTATCAGGTGTAATGGATAGAGGAATATCCATAGCCTTACCGACATATCCAAGGGATTCTAGCCGTTTCACCACGAGGGATGGTTCAAGACCGGTTCCGTCCTCGCCAGAGCTTGCATAGGACAAGGTCAAGGAATCAGATGCCCGTGTCATTGCTAGGTATAGTAGGAAATTCTCGTTGAAAGCCTTCGGCAAAGCACCTTCAGCCAAGGTTATGCCTGCATCAGCCAATTCTTGTCGTTCCTTATCCTTAATAAGACCTTCATCGCCCATGCTTTGTGGGAAAATGCCTTGGTTGAGGCCCATGACGAATACCTTAGGCCACCATTGGCTATAACCACGTTCGATGGTAGTAATCACCACATGATCCAAGGATGGTGGAATCATGGAATAATTTACATCGCTCAAGCCTTCCTCGAGGAGCAACATCATCTCATCTAAGGTCAACACTTCGTCCTTCATGACCATAGAGATTTCATCTATAAAAGAAATAACTGCATTATACATCTGTTCATGGCTGGCTTTGGACTCTTGATCACCTACAGTTTCTGCATCCTTTGCCCACTCATAGAGGCGCTCAGGCACTTGCAAGGTTTCTAATAAACCATAGAGCTGTTCGCCCCATTCTGCCCCTGTATGGCCCTCACTATGAGCAGCAAAATCAAACCACGGGGATAGAATATCCATAATGGTTTGTCGTGCTTGGTTAACACGGGCTCTACGCGGTGCATCAGGGTGACTTTCTTCGTCTTGGCCTTCATGGAAGCCTCGTAAATACGGCCAGCTTTCACGTTCCCATTTATAATGGTCAATACCAAACTCGAGCACGTAGTTTTCTAATTCATCTACGGTCTCACGAGTAAGGGGCATCAAGTCCGTTTTCAGCAAGAGGAACATGCTATCTCGGCTGTAACTATGACGCACAATATCAAAGAGAGCCGTCAACAATTCGCCTAGCGGATGATTTTTCATAGGACGTTGACGGTCGATAAAGTGCGGAATACCGTAGCGACTGAATACCTTTTCCAAGGTATCCCCATACGTTTCAGATTCGCGAAGCATGATGCATACATCGCGGTAACGAGCCTCTGGAGAGGACTCCACATAAGCCAAAATGCGGCGAGCCACTGCATCGGCTTCCCGTTCTCTGTTATAACCTCGAATGAGCGGAATCGTAGTATCAGTAGAATTTTGCTTACTAGGACTAGTAAAGTAATTAGCTTCTAAGTCTTGTACGATTTGAGGGCCCCGTTTGCCGTCAAAACCCACCCAATTAATACTAGAACCATAACGAGCCACTAAGGTGTCGTAAATTTCTAAAGGTCGACTAAAGAGATGTTCCCCTCGACGAGCGAGATTTAAGGCCTTCGGAGCCATCGGTAAATCAATAGTAATAACGGCTTCCTTAGCCAAATCAAATAAGGTATAAATCAACTCGTAATGAGTAGGCG